>DATFVJ010000165.1:0-5035 GCA_035260365.1 Streptosporangiaceae bacterium | reverse complement strand
GCGGGCGGCCGCCTGCGGCAGCCGTTCGGTATCAAGAAGTTCCGCAATGAGATCCGCGGTGACCGGGGCAAGCAGGATGCCGCCGCGGAAGTGACCGGTCGCGAGCACGAGGCCAGGCAGCGCGGACGGGCCGAGCACCGGGGCGTTGTCCGGGGTGCCGGGCCGCAGGCCCGCGATGGCCTCGGCGAGTTCGAGCTCGGTGATCCCCGGGAGGATCTCGCGCGCGTCCCGCAGCAGTTCCCACACCCCGCCCGCGGTGACGCGCGTATCCGCGCCGAGTTCCTCCTGCGTCGCGCCCACGACGAGTTCACCGCTCGCCCGCGGCACCAGGTAGACCGACGATCCGCGCACCACGCCGCGGACCGGCCGGGACAGCAGCGGGCTGGCCCCGCGCAGCCGCAGGATCTGGCCCTTCACCGGCCGCACGGGTGGCAGGACGCCCGCGGGCACGCCGCCGATCCCGCCGGACTGCCAGCCGGCCGCGAGCACCACGGCCCTGGACGCGAGCGCGCTGCCGTCCGCGAGCGTCACGCCGGTGGCGCGCCCGCCGGCCAGCGCTACCTCGGCCACCCGCTGGCGGTGCAGGATCACCCCGGCCTGTGCCGCGGCGCCGAGCAGCGCGCGGGTGAGTGTCCTCGGGTCGACCGACCCGTCGCCTGGCACGTGCAGCCCGCCCCGGACGGACGGTGCGAGCATCGGCTCGAGCGCCCGGGCCTGCCTGGCGGTGACGCGCAGTGCCTCCACGCCGTGCGACACCTGCAGGTCGTGCAGCCTGTGCAGCACGGCGAGATCGTCGGCGTCGTAGGCGACCTGCAGGGTTCCCGTCTGCGTGAAGCCCGTCGGGAGCCCGGTCAGCTCGGTCAGTTCGGCCGCGAACGACGGGTAGCGTGCCCGCGCCGACAGGCCGAGGGCGAGCAGGTCCTGCTCGGCGTAGGCCGCCTCGGAGACCGGGCCGAGCATGCCCGCGGCGGCGTGCGTCGCGCCCGCGCCCGGCTGCGGATCCGCGATCGCGACCGTCAGCCCGCGCTGTGCGGCGCGCCACGCGATGGCCAGGCCGATCACGCCCGCGCCGATGACGATGGTGTCGTAACGTGGACCGGTCATCCGATCGGCTCCCTTCGCCGGCATGATCCGGATCAGGTTCGTACGGTCGGAGGCTCACCAGCCTCCCTCTCAGCCCGGTCCGCACCAGGCTCCCGCGCGTTGGAGACACCGGCTTGCCTGCACCGGAGGCTCGTGCTCTACCTTATGCCGAATGAGCATCTCGCGGGTCGTCGTGGTCGGCGGCGGGCTGGCCGGCCTGCGCACCATCGAGGCGCTGCGCGCCCGGCTCTACGGTGGCGCGGTGACGCTGGTCGGTGCGGAACGGCACGCACCGTATGACCGGCCGCCGCTGTCGAAGCAGCTGCTCGCGGGCGGCGTCGACGACACCACGCTCGACGCGGACTTCGCCGCGCTGCGGGTGGATCTGCGGCTTGGCGAGACGGCCGTGGGCGTGGCCGACGGCGCGCTTGTCACCGACCGTGCCGCCCATCCGTTCGACCGGCTCGTGGTCGCGACCGGCGCGCTGCCCGTGACGCTGCCTGGCGACGGGCCGCAGCGCTTGCTGCGCACCATCGACGACGCGCGCGCCCTGCGCGACCTGCTGCGCCCCGGGCTGCGGCTCGCCGTGGTCGGTGCGGGCTGGATCGGCGCGGAACTCGCCACCGCCGCCGCCGCCCGCGGCTGCCAGGTCACCGTCGTGGAGGCGGCGCACGCGCCGCTTGCCGCCGCGATCGGCGCCGAGGTGGGCGCGGTCACGCGGCGCTGGTACGAGCAGGCCGGCGTGGACCTGCGGCTCGGCACGGCCGTGGCGTCGGTGCAGCCGGGCGGGCTCGCCCTGGCCGGCGGCGCGGAGCTTGCGGCGGACGAGGTCGTGACGGCGGTCGGCGTCCGGCCGGCCACGGCGTGGCTCGCCCGGTGCGGCATCGGGCTGCAGAACGGCGTGGCCGTGGACGAAGGGCTGCGGTCCTCGCTGCCCGACGTCTTCGCGGCCGGTGACTGCGCGGCGTTCTGGTCGCGCAGGTATGACCGTCGGCTGCGGGTCGAGCACTGGGACAACGCGCTGCACGCACCCGAAGTGACGGCGGCCAACGTGCTCGGCGGCGGCGAGGTGTACGACCCGGTGCCGTACTTCTGGTCGGAGCAGTTCGGGCGGATGCTGCAGTACGCCGGCCATCATGACGCCACCGACCGGCTGATCTGGCGCGGCGACCCGGCCGGGGAGCGGTGGAGCGCGTGCTGGCTGACGGGCGACCGGCTGGCCGCGCTGCTCGCCGTGGACCGCCCGCGCGACCTCGGCCAGGGCCGCCGCGTCGTCGCGTCGGGCGCGCCCGTGGACCCGCAGCGGCTCGCCGACCCGGAGGTCCCGGTACGCAGCGCGGTCATCACCGCGGCATGAGCGCTGCCCGTGCCCGGGCCGGCGCCGTGTCCCGCCCGGGCGGCCCCGCGTTCGCCGGTTTCCTGCGGCGGTCGCACCGGTTACAGCAACGTGGGAGTTTGACGACGTGCGAGAGGTGGGAAAGTGGGATACGTGGCACAGATACACCCTGAGACCGACGCTCGCGTCGGCGCCTGGCTCACTGTTTCCGAGGTTGCCAGGCAACTCGCCGTCCCCGCCGCCCGCGTCAGGCAGATGCTGCGAGACCACCGTCTGCTCGGCGTCAACCGCCCGGACGGCGCCTTGGCGGTGCCGGCCGCGTTCCTTGACGGCGGCCAGGTCGTGAAGGGCCTGCACGGCACCCTCACCCTGCTTTTCGACTGCGGGTTCGACGACCACGAGGCCCTGCGCTGGCTGTTCACCGTCGACGAGTCGCTGCCAGGCACGCCGATCCAGGCGATCGCGGAGAACCGGCGCACCGAGGTGAACCGGCGCGCGCAGGCCCTGGCGTTCTGACCTGGACCCACCCGACGTGCTGTTGGGCGTCGCGCCAGGGTACGCCGCACGCGCAGCGCCAGCCTGCCCGCGGCGCTGACGGGCCTGCGGGGCCTCTAAGCTGCGGCTCATGCCGGCCGATCCGCGCGAGCGCCTGAGCGATGCCCGCCTGTACCTGTGCACCGACGCGCGCGAGCGGCAGGGTGAGCTGGCTCCGTTCCTTGACGCCGTGCTCGGCGCCGGGGTGGACATCGTCCAGTTGCGGCAGAAGGGGCTGGAGGCGGGAGCCGAGATCGCCTACCTCTCGGTCTTCCGCGCCGCGTGTGAGGCGCACGGTGCGCTGCTCGCCGTCAACGACCGCGCGGACCTCGCCTACGCGGTGGGCGCCGACGTGCTGCACCTCGGGCAGGGTGATCTGCCGGTGCCGGTCGCGCGACGGCTGCTCGGGCCGGACCCGCTGATCGGGCGCTCCACCCACGCCGAGCAGCAGACGGCGGCCGCGGCGGCCGAAGACGGCGTCGACTACTACTGCGTGGGACCGGTATGGCCGACCCCGACGAAGCCGGGCCGCGCCGCTCCCGGCCTTCCTTTGCTGTCGTACGCCAGCCACCTGCCCGCGAAGCGTCCATGGTTCGCGATCGGCGGCATCGATCTAGAGAATCTCGGCGACGTCATCGCGGCCGGGGCGAGCCGCGTCGTGGTCGTTCGGGCCATCACCGAGGCACCCGATCCCGCGGCCGCCGCCGCCGCATTCGCCCGCCGCCTCCGCGCGCCTGCCTAGCGGCAGCCGGGACGCGACAGGTGCCCTGATGGCAGTGTCGTCTGCCTGCGCGTGCTTGTGATGTCCTGCACATCGCGGCGCCGTACCATCGCATGCCCAAAACTCGCCGGGCAAAATCCCGGCCGCTGTCGCGCCCAAGGAGCGCCGGCCCGGCTGGCTCATCGGCGCCGCGGATCGCAGGGGCCCCGGCCCTTGCGATCCGCGGCGCTGTCCGGCGCGGCACAGCGCAGCCGATCATTTCCCTTGATCGTCTTCCTGCCGAACATATTACCAACGTGTATGGGATCGACCCGGCGGCCGACCGCGCGGCCGGCACACTTCCAAGCGCGACTTTGTCGTGTGGGATTCCCCGGCCGCGCGGGGTCTAGGCAGAAGTTACGTCGGCCGAGGTAGGTGAATCCCCTGTCTTGCAGGGGATTCACGGCTTTGAGCGTGGGACAGCGCCTCGTCTATGTGCTCGGCGGCGGCCTGGTACGCCATGGCCTGCCCACGGCACAGCGCGGCGGGTACCGGCTGTCATCGCGCTAGAGGCCGGGGCACACGCTGTGGCTGCTCACGGCGTGTGCCCCGGCGCCTGGCCCCGCCGTGCCGCTGATGGCGGCCCCTCCGGCACGGCGGGGAGTCTTGGTCATCGCCGGTTCCCGTCGAGGATGCGGAGCACGCGGTCGATCGCGGCCGCAGCGGCGGCCACGTCAGCAACGGCCGCGATCTGCTCGGCCCAGTAGAAGTGCGTCCCGTCGGTGTAGACGTTCTCCGTGCGAAGGCCCGCGCTCCGCCTGGTGATGGTCAGGTGCGGGCGCCTGCCCTGTCCCGTGACCAGGCCGAGCGCGTAAGCCCGGCCATCCATCTCGTCCCCGAGCCTTTCCAGATCGGCCGCGCCCGCCGCGAGGTCCCGCTCATCCATGACTGGCCCGCTCCTTCACGAAGGTTCCCGCACGTTCTTGCTCCACAGCCTGTCGCCGCAGCGCTACGGTCGGAAGAAGATGGCCACGGGCGCCGGCCGGATGTCGCGCCGCGGCGCGCCGTGTCGGAGCGTGTAGAGGGGGCCGCCAAATGGTGTCGCGGGACTTTGACCCGGACGGGACGCCGCTGGGTCTATTCGGCGCGGAACTGCGCTTCTACCGCGCTCAGGCTGGCCTGACGAAGACCGAGCTCGGCGCCAGGGTGTACCTGTCTGCCGACCTGATCAGCGCCATCGAGAACGGAAAGCGTGCTCCCACGCAGGAGGTGACGGATGCCCTGGACGCGGTGCCCGAGCTGGACACCCGGGGCGCGTTAAGGCGCCTGCGCGAGCACCTCAAGGACCGGCTGAAGTACCAGGCAACGCCCGGCTGGACGGC
>DATFVJ010000164.1:0-2740 GCA_035260365.1 Streptosporangiaceae bacterium | reverse complement strand
ACAAGGTGCGGTTCCAGGGCCAGGAGGTGGCCTTCGTCGTCGCCGAGGACCGGTACTCCGCGCGTGACGCGCTCGAGCTGATCTTCGTCGACTACGAGCCGCTGCCCCCCGTGATCGACGCCCAGAAGGCGCTGTCTCCCGGCGCCCCCGTGATCCGCGATGACCTGGCAGGCAGAAAGGACAACCACATCTTCGACTGGGATGCGGGAGACAAGGCGGCCACCGATGCCGCCTTCGCCGCTGCGGACGTCGTTGTGGCCCAGGACATGCTGTACCCGCGCTCCCACCCCGCACCGCTTGAGACCTGCGGCGCGGTGGCCGACATGGACACGGTCAGCGGGAAGCTGACCTTGTGGTCCACGACGCAGGCGCCGCACGCCCATCGCACCCTTTACGCACTGGTGGCGGGCCTTCCCGAGCACAAGATCCGGATCATCTCGCCGGACATCGGCGGTGGCTTCGGTAACAAGGTCCCGATCTACCCCGGGTACATCTGCGCCGTCGTCGGCTCGACATTGACCGGCAGGCCGGTCAAGTGGGTGGAGGACCGGTCGGAAAACCTGATGTCCACCTCGTTCGCGCGGGACTACCACCTGCACGGCGAGATCGCCGCCACCAGGGAGGGCAGGATTCTCGGCCTGCGGGCGAAGGTGCTCGCCGACCACGGCGCGTTCAACGGTGCCGCACAGCCCACGAAGTACCCGGCCGGCTTCTTTCACATCTTCACCGGCTCTTATGACCTGCAGGCCGCGCACTGCCAGGTCACCGGCGTGTACACCAACAAGGCACCCGGCGGGGTGGCCTATTCGTGCTCGTTCCGGATTACCGAGGCGGTGTACCTGGTCGAGCGGCTGGTCGACGTGCTCGCGCGCGAGCTCGACATGGACCCGGCCGAGCTGCGGATGAAGAACCTGCTGCGCCCCGAGCAGTTCCCCTACACCGGACCGACCGGGTGGCAGTACGACTCCGGCGACTATCCGCGCGCGCTGCGGCTGGCGATGGACATCGCCGGGTACGACGAGCTGCGCCGTGAGCAGGCGGAGATGCGGGAGCGCGGCGAGCACATGGGCATCGGGCTGAGCTTCTTCACCGAGGGGGTCGGCGCGGGGCCGCGTGAGCACATGGACATCCTCGGGTTGGGCATGGCCGACGGGGCCGACCTGCGGGTGCTCCCGACCGGCAAGGCGGTCCTCGCCATCTCCGTGCAGACGCAGGGCCAGGGGCACGAGACGACCTTCGCGCAGATCGTCGCGCACGAGCTTGGCCTGTCACCGGACGACGTCGAGGTCGTGCACGGGGATACCGACCGCACACCGTTCGGGCTCGGCACCTACGGTTCGCGGTCGACGCCGGTATCGGGCGCGGCCGCCGCGGTGGTGGCGCGCAAGGTGCGTGAGCGGGCCAGGATCGTGGCATCCGCGATGCTCGAGGTGGCGCCCGAGGACCTGGAGTGGACCGGCGAGCGGTGGCAGGTGCGCGGGGACCCCGACCAGTCCAGGGCCCTCGCCGAGATCGCGATGGCCGCCCACTCCGGGCTGCGGCTGCCGGACGGGGTCGAGGGCCATCTCGACGCCTCGGTGGTATACAACCCGCCGAACCTGACGTATCCGTTCGGTGCCTACATCTGCGTTGTCGGCGTGGATCCGGGTACCGGCGAGGTCGAGGTGCGGCGGTTCATCGCGGTGGACGACTGCGGTGTGCAGATCAACCCGATGATCGTCGAAGGGCAGGTGCACCGGGGCCTCGCCGACGGGGTCGGCATGGCACTGATGCAGGTCATCGCCTACGACGAGGCCGGCAACTGCCTTGGCGGCTCGTTCATGGATTACCTGCTGCCCACGTCGGTGGAATGCCCGTCCTGGGAGCTCGGCACGACCGTCACGCCTTCGCCGCACCACCCCATCGGCGCGAAGGGCGTCGGCGAGTCGGCCACGGTTGGCTCTCCAGCCGCGGTCGTCAATGCGGTAATGGACGCCCTCAAGCCGTTCGGGGTGCGGCACGCCGACATGCCACTCACCCCGGCCAATGTGTGGTCCGCCATCCACGGCCGCTCGCTCCGCACTGACCTGGCGATCGTGTGAGCCGCGCCCGCTCCTGCGCGGGCCGGGCTAGTGCGGTCGGGCGGTGGCCGGGTCGCCGGGCAGGACCCGGTCGAGCTGGCTGCGCGAGCTGATGGCCAGCTTGGTGAAGACCTTGCGCAGGTGGTACTGGACCGTGCGCGGGCTGATGAACAGCCGGGTGGCGATCTCCGGGTTGGACAGGCCGTCGCGGGCCAGCCGCGCGACCTGGGTCTCCTGGGCGGTCAGCTGATCGCCGGTCTCGATGGTGCGCTTGCGGGCGGTCTCGCCGGTGGCCGCCAGCTCGCGGCGGGCCTGCTCGGCGAACGCCTCGATGCCCATCGTGTCGAGCAGGCCGTGGGCGGTGCGCAGCTGCTCGCGCGCGTCCGCGCGGCGGCGCTCGCGGCGCAGCCACTCGCCGTAGAGCAGGTGCGCGCGGGCGAGCTGCGCGCGGACGCGGGTCCGGCCCAGCAACGCGATCGACTCGCGGTACAGTCGCCCGGCGGCGGCGTCGCCGTCGCTGAGCAGGGCGCGGACGCGGGCTTCGGTCCCCAGCGCCCAGTCGGTGGGCGTCACCCGGGTGCGTTCGGACAGCCACTGCAGCGCGGCCCGGACCAGCGCGACGTCACCGGTCCTTGACGCCGCCTCGGCCAGCTCGGGTACGGCAAAGGGCCCGTACCCCA
>DATFVJ010000163.1:0-17519 GCA_035260365.1 Streptosporangiaceae bacterium | reverse complement strand
CCCGCCGCGATGACGAAGACGTTGAGCAGCGCCAGCGTGAATAGTGCCAGGGCACGCGGGCGGCTCAGCACGGCATAACCTCTCGCTGGATGCGGGATCCTTATGACAGTCGCACAAATGACGCTCGGACAACTGGGCACTCGGACAACTGGATGCTGGGGCTGGACGCCCGGACAGCGGCGCCAGGTTGCCACGCGTGCGGGCGCGGCCAGGCACCAGAGTCAATCATCTATGAGGGCCCGGCGAGCACGAGGAGCCGCATCGTGGAATTTGACGTTGTCATCGAGATACCGCAGGGCAACAGAAACAAGTACGAGATGGACCACGAGACGGGGCGCATCCGGCTCGACCGGATGCTGTTCACCTCCACCAGGTACCCGGCCGACTACGGGTTCATCGAGGGCACGCTCGGCGATGACGGCGACCCGCTCGACGCGCTGGTGCTGCTGCAGGAACCGACGTTTCCCGGCTGCGTGATCCTATGCCGCACGATCGGCATGTACCGGATGCGCGACGAGAAGGGCGGGGACGACAAGGTGCTCTGCGTGCCCGCGCGCGACCCGCGGGTGGGGCACGTGCAGGACATTTACGACGTCTCCGAGTTCGACCGCATGGAGATTCAGCACTTCTTCGCCGTCTACAAGGAACTGGAACCGGGCAAGTCGGTGGAGGGAGCGGAGTGGGCTGACCGCGCCGCCGCCGAGGCGGAGATCGAGGCCTCGCGCAAGCGCGCCGCGCGCAGCGAGTACTGATCGCACCACGCCTGCCGCCCGCGCGGATGACGGGATCGCTGGCACCAAGATTGATCCTTAACGGCTGCCGCGGATGCATCTGTCAGTTCAGGTTGACATGTTCGTGCTGTCAGTCCAGACTGACAGAATGGTGGGCGACGAGATCCTGGCGAGCATCGAGTCCGGCGATCCTGCCGTTGGCCTGCGGGCGGTCGGCGCACTGCGCCGGCTGGCCGAGCAGGTCGAGGCGGCGCAGGTCCGGCTGGCGCGGGAACGCGGGTGGTCATGGGAGCAGATCGGGGACGCGCTCGGGGTTTCCCGCCAGTCGGTGCACGCGAAGTACGGGAAATGAGGTTCCGCCATGCTTGAGCGATTCGACGAGGACGCGAGGCAACGGGTGATCGGCCTGGCCGCCGACGAGGCCAAGCGGCGCGGTGACGCGCGTATCGGCACCGAGCACCTGCTGCTCGCCCTGCTCCGCGACCCTGGCTCGTTTCCGGCCCGGGCCATCGGGGTCGGCGTGGAGCCCGCTCGCGAAGCTTTGGCCGCGCTGGACCGTGCGGCCCTGGCCGCGATCGGCATCGAGGTCGCGCACGCCGGTTCGCCGGTGCCCGTGCTCACCCGCAGGCGCCCGCCGTTCACCTCTGGCGCGCGTGCGGTTCTGAAGCGCGCCGTGCTCGAGGCCCGGGCGGCCAAGGCCCGGCGCATCCAGTCGCGGCATCTGCTGCTCGGCGTGCTGACGTGCGAGCGTCCCGACCCGGCCGCGGAGTTGCTCGCCGCCCTCGGCGTCGATCCGGCCGGCGTCCGCGAGCGCATCACCGGGCCCGGACGCTGACCTGGCCCACCGGATAACGCGGCGCCGCCCACGGGGCGGGTGGCGCCGATCAGGCCAGGCTCGAAGATGCTGTCGATCCGTACGTTCACGCCGGTATAGGGCGCGTCGATCATCATGTCGCGGCCGATATAGAGGCCGACGTGATGGATGGTGGCGGGGTCGGACGTGTCGTCGGCGAAGAACACGAGATCGCCGCGGCGCAGCTGGTCGATCGGGACGTGCGGGCCCGACGTCCACTGCGTGCCGGTCCAGTGATCGAGCCCGACCCCCGCCTGCTGCCAGGCGCGCATGGTGAGACCGGAGCAGTCGAAGGAAGACGGCCCGGCGGCTGCCCACACGTACGGCTTGCCGAGCTGCTGCAGCGCCCAGCTCGCCGCGGCTTCTCCTGCGCTCGCGGACGCGCCCGCGGCGGTCCCTGAGGCGTACGCCCCGGCCGGCGCCGTGGTGCCCGCGCTTGCCGCGCTCGCGGCGGCCGCCGCGGCAGCAGCCGCCGCCGCGGCGAGTTCGAGTGCGCTCTGCCTCGCCCGGGCGGCGGCAAGCTGGCGCACCAGCAGGTTCCTTGACGCACGCGTCGAGCTGAGTACCCGCTGCTGGCGGGCGACGGCGGCCATGGCGGCCTGCTTCAGCGCATCGGCCTCCCGCGCTACGGCCTGGCCGGCCTGCAGGGCCTGCCGCGCCTGGCCCCGGAACACCTGGGCGACGATGCTGGCCGCGGCGGCAGCGGCCAGGACGGCGGTGTCGTGCTCGGCGAGTACCCGCACCACGCCGGCGCGATCGAAGAACGCCTGCGGGCCGCCCGGGCCACCGATCATCGCCGCCATCGAGCCGAACGCGCCGTCGGTCTGGTATGCCTCGCTCGCCAGCTCGGCGACGGCGCCGCGGCGGGCCGCGGCCACGGCCGCGGCCGCGGCGAACCTGGCCCGGGCGGCGCGATACGCGGCGGCATCCCTGTGCCGCTCGACGACCGCGCCGTTGTAGCGCTCGGTGAGTGTCTCGGCCCGCGCCGCGATCCGGCCGAGCCGCGCCTGGGCGGCGGCCAGGCGGTCGGCGGCCCGCGCTGCCGCGGCGGCGCGCTGCGTCACTGCCGCGCTGGCCGCGGCCAGACCCTGGCCTGGCGGCACCGGGGACGTGGCTGACGCGGTTTCGCCCGGCCAGGGAAGCGCTCCGGCCGCGAGCACGAGGACGGCGGCGAGCAACCGCGCCGCGCGGATCCGCGCCGGCGTCGGAGCGGCCACACGGCCGGCCCGCACCACCGCACAGCAGGCCCGCACCCCCGCACGGCCGGCCCGCATCGCCGCATGACCGGCCCGCATCACCGCATGACCAGCCCGCATCACCGCATGACCAGCCCGCATCCTCGCACGGCCGGCCCGCCGCGCGGCCGTACGACCGGCCCGCACCCCCGCACAGCAGGCCCGCGCGGCCGCATGGTTAGCGCGCGCTCCCATCGCGTCACCCCTCCTGCCCGCAGCCGCGACACTCGTCGGGTGGCTGTCCCCGTGCGGCGGCTGCCGGGCGGCGGCCGCATGGTTCATGTATTCCACAATCTCACGCTGCGTAATCAACGTGCTTCATTCTGACGAAATTTCGGCGTGATGCCGTGAGCCGGGACGGGCGTCACATGTGGGCGGTTACGCGGCGGCCCGGAAGTGCGACACTGGTAAACAGGAATAGCAAGGAGGCACGGTGAACCAGGCCAATGACGTGCTGGGCCGGGCGCCGCTCTTCGAGGCGCTTGACCCTGGAGCGTCCGCAGCTTTGCGCAGCCGTGTCGAAGAGGTAGAACTCACTCGCGGTAAGCGCCTGTTCGACGAGGGCGACGACGGAGACCGCCTGTACGTGATTCTGGACGGAAAGATCAAACTCACCCGCGCGGTACCCGACGGCAGGGAGAACCTGCTCAGCGTGCTCGGCCCCGGTGACATGTTCGGCGAACTGTCACTCTTCGACCCGAGGCCACGCACCGCGAGCGCCACCGCCCTGACTGACACGCGGCTCGCCGCGATGGCACACGATGCCCTCCGGCCCTGGCTCACCGGCCGGCCCGAAGTGGCCATGCACCTGCTTCGCGCGCTCGCGCAGCGGCTGCGCAGGACCAACGACGTCATGGCCGACCTGGTGTTTACCGATGTACCCGGCAGGGTGGCGCGAGCACTGCTCGACCTGGCGGGCCGGTTCGGCCAGTCGCGCAACAATGGCATCGACGTGCACCATGACCTCACCCAGGAAGAGCTCGCACAGCTCGTGGGCGCGTCGAGGGAGACGGTGAACAAGGCGCTCGCCGACTTCGCGGGCCGGGGCTGGCTCCAGGTGTCGGCGAAGTCGGTGCTGATCCTCGATCCGGAGCGCCTGCGCAAGCGCGCTCACTAGCGGCCTCAGAACGCGACGTCGGGCGGCAGGTCTCCGCGTGCGGCCAGGTACGCGAGTTGCGCGCGTACCGACCACGCGGCGAAGCGGCGGAGTGCCGGATCGACGCCGCGGTAGACCCTTTCCGCGATCTGGCCGACCGTGCGGTCACCGGCCTCGATCGCGGCGGTCACCTCCGCGAGGCGCTTCGCGCGGTGGGAGATGTAGAAGCCGAGGGTCCCCACCGGATCGGGGAGCAGCGGTCCGTGGCCCGGCAGCAGGACGCTGACCGGCACCGACCTCGCGAGGTCATGCAACTCGTCAAGCGATCGCAGGTAGTCACCCAGATCCCCGTCATGCGCGATCACCGCGGTGCCGCGGCCGAGAACGGTGTCGCCGGTGAGCAACGCGCCGTCCGCGGGCAGCAGGAAAGAAAGCGAATCGGCAGAATGCCCGGGGGTGGCGACGACCCGCAGCTCACATCCGCCCGCCGTAACCACATCCCCGCTGGCCAGCCCCTCTCCGCCGAGCCGGTGCGCGGGATCGAGAGCCCGAACGGCTGCGCTGGTGAGCTCCGCCAGCCGCCGCGCGCCGCCCGAATGGTCGCGGTGCCCGTGCGTGAGCAGGATCAGCGCGATCCTGCGGCCCTCGGCCTGCACCTGCCCCGCCACCCGGCGCAGGTGCGCCTCGTCCGCGGGGCCGGGATCGATCACGACGACCCCGTCGCCTGCGGGCTCTCCGATCAGCCAGGTGTTGGTGCCGTCGAGGGTCATCGGTGACGGATTGGGAGCGAGCACGCAGCGCGCCCGCGGCGTGCCCGACCCGTCGATGCCTGCCCCGGCGACCGGGCGGCCGGGGCCGTCCGGCGCGGCGCCCGCTCCCACCGGCCGGGTCACAGGGGGTATTCCAGTCCGTCGGGGAGGGTGAGCCACGCGGTGTCCCCGGTGAGCGAGATCCCCGGCTGCCGTGGCGCCATATCCGTGCTCGCGGCGAGGGCGCCGGTGACGTTGGCGTACCGCGCAAGCTCAGCGAGCGTGACCGCGGTCGGCGGCATCAGCAAGATCTCACCCCTGCGCGCGGCGGCGATCGCCGCGGCCGGCGCCAGCCACACCACCTCGTCGGCCTCCCCCCCGACATGCCTGGTGCGCTGGCCCCCGGGCAGCGCGGCGGCGAAGAACCTCGTATCGAACCTGCGGCTCTCCATCGTCGGCGTGATCCATCTCGCCCACGGGCTGAGCAGATCGGAGCGGAGCACAAGCCCGCGGCGTTGCAGCAGGCCGGCGAGGGAGAGCGAGCGGTCGATCAGGGCGCGCCTGTCCGCTTCCCAGTCGTCGCCGCGCGTGTCGGCCACGACGGCGCCGGTGGCTGGCCCGGCGAGCAGCACACCGGATTCCTCGAACGTCTCGCGGACCGCGGCGCAGACCAGGGCGCGTGCCAGTGCCGCGCGGCCGTCTGGCTGCCCCGCGGCGTCCGGTTCGCCCAGCAACATCTGGCTCCA
Source organism: Streptosporangiaceae bacterium (assembly GCA_035260365.1). Classification (GTDB taxonomy): domain Bacteria; phylum Actinomycetota; class Actinomycetes; order Streptosporangiales; family Streptosporangiaceae; genus DATFVJ01. The sequence goes on along the minus strand of DATFVJ010000163.1, from coordinate 12,109 downwards.
CGTGGCCGGGCCAGGGCCGGCCCAGCCCAGTTCGGCGTCCGCGTCGCGCGGGTCGACCGACCCGCCGGGGAACACGTGGACGCCCGGCGCGAACTCCATCGACTTGGTGCGCCTGAGCAGGTAGACGTCGAAGCCGCTGCCGCCCGCGCGCAGCAGCACCACGGTGGACGCGTCCCGCGGCGCCACGGGCTCCTCGCTGCCCGCCAGGATGTCCCGCACCCGCGGCGCGAACCCGGCTGGGAGCCTGATGTCGGTGCGTGTCACGGCCCGTTAGGCCGTGTCTCGTAGATCACGGTGGATGCGGGCGGTGATCCAGGCGGCGGTCCGGCCAGGCGGTGCTTGTCTTCGAGGAGCCGATACCGGTTTGTATCGGCGGCGACGACAACGCCGCCGGTCGTCGTCTGGGCGCCGATCCGCGCCGCCAGAGATCTACGAGACATGGCCTAATCCCCGACTTCTACGATCAGCTCCACCTCGACGGGTGCGTCCAGCGGCAGCACCGCGACACCGACCGCGCTGCGCGCGTGCTTGCCCGCATCGCCGAACACCTCGAGCAGCAGTTCGCTCGCGCCGTTGATGACCTGCGGCTGCCCGGTGAAGCCGGGAGCGCTCGCGACGAATCCGGTGACCTTGACCACCTGCTTGATCGCGGCGAGGCCGCCGGCCACCGATGCCGCCGCGGCGAGCGCGTTGAGCGCACAGACGCGCGCGAGCTCGGCCGCGAGCGCGGCGTCGACCTCCGCGCCCACCTTGCCCGACGCGGGCAGCTTGCCGTCGACGAGCGGCACCTGACCGGCCGTATAGACGTAGGCGCCGGTGCGGACGGCGGGCACGTACGCGGCGACCGGCGCCGCCACCTCGGGCAGCGCGAGGCCGAGCGCGTGGAGCCGGTCCTGCGGTGAACTCACGCCTTTGCCCGCTTCATGTAGGCGACCAGTTGTTCCGCGCTCGGCCCCGGCACGACCGTGACGAGCTCCCAGCCGTCGTCGCCCCAGTTGTCGAGGATCTGCTTGGTCGCGTGCACGAGCAGCGGCACGGTCGCGTACTCCCACTTTTGCATGCCGCTACCCTAGCGACCCGGTTCACCTTTCTGACTGCACCGGGCTTTCCACCCGTGGCTCAACCGCTGGAGGCGGATCGATCTGCGGCACCTCGGGAATGTCGGGCTTCGCGACGGCCGGGGGCTGCGGCATCGTTTCGATGCCCTTGTCGGCCAGTCCGGCGGAACCGATCGCCGCCTCCGCCGCGGCCACCTCCGCGTCTCCGGTGTCCTGCAGGCTCGGCCGGTCACCGCTCTGCGAGGGCAGCGCCACCTTGTCGAAGAACCGCAGCAGCTCGACCGGGACCGGCATCACGAGCGTGCTGTTCTTTTCCGCCGCGACTTCCACCACGGTCTGCAGCAACCGCAGCTGCAGCGCGGCGGGATCGCGGGCCATCACGTTCGCCGCCGCCGCGAGCCGCTTGGAGGCCTGGTACTCGCCGTCGGCGGTGATGATGCGGGCGCGGCGCTCGCGCTCGGCTTCGGCCTGGCGGGACATCGACCGCTTCATGCTCTCGGGCAGCGAGACGTCCTTGATCTCGACCCGCTCCACCCGGATGCCCCACGGGCCTTCTGTCGGCTCGTCGATGGCCTCACGCAGTTCCGCGTTCACCGCGGCGCGGTCGGTGAGCAGCTGGTCCATCTCGGAGCGGCCGATGATCGACCGCAGCGACGTCTGGGCCTGCTGCGAGACGGCGAACAGGTAGTTCTGCACGTTCACGACGGCCTTGATCGGGTCGACCACCCTGAAATAGACCACCGCGTCGACCCGGACGGTCACGTTGTCCCTGGTAATTCCGTCCTGAGCGGGGACCGACATCGCCACGATCTGCATGTTGACCTTCTGCATGCGGTCGCCGATCGGCCTGATCAAGGTGAGACCCGGACCGCGCGGCTCGGACACGATGCGGCCCCACCTGAAGATGATCCCCTTTTCGAACTGCTGCACCACCCGGACCGACCGGGCGAGCCCGATCAGACCGATGACCACGAGCACAACGAGCACAGCGACTATCGCTGCTATCACTGTCCACACCTCATCTCGGGTGACCCAGGCGGCCAGCGACCCGGCCGCCCGGCGGCCACCGGTTCGGCGAACTGCCTCGCTTCCAGCCTAGTGACATACCGGCGCGATCCAGCCGGCCAGACGGGTGCGCGGGCGGCGATAGCCTTCGTGGGGTGAGCGCGAGGGACACCGACTGGGACGGCGTGCGGCTGCACGTCGTCACCGGCAAGGGCGGCACCGGCAAGACGACGGTGGCCGCCGCGCTTGCCCTGGCGCTTGCGGCGCGTGGGCGCAAGGTCCTGCTCATGGAGGTCGAAGGGCGCCAGGGCATCGCGCAGCTCTTCGACTGCCCGCCACTCCCGTACACCGAACGCAAGGTTGCGGTGGCGCCTGGCGCGCCCGCCCTGCCGGGCGGCGACGTCTACGCGCTCGCGGTCGACCCGGAAGAGGCGCTCCTTGAGTACCTGGAGATGTTCTACAGCCTGCGCCGGGCCGGGCGGGCGCTCACTCGCCTCGGCGTGATCGACTTCGCCACGACGATCGCGCCGGGGATGCGTGACGTCCTGCTCACGGGCAAGGCCACGGAGGCGGTGCGCCGGCGCACCGACGGCGCGAACCGCAGATACGTCTACGACGCGGTCGTGATGGACGCACCCCCCACCGGGCGCATCGGCCGGTTCCTCAACGTGACCGCGGAGGTCGCGGGGCTGGCCCGGGTCGGCCCGATCCGCAACCACGCCGACGCGGTGCAGAAGGTGATCCGCTCACCGCAGACCGCGGTGCACTTCGTCACGGTGCTCGAGGAGATGCCCGTGCAGGAGACCCTCGACGCCATCGCCGAGCTTCGCGACCACGGCCTTCAGGTGGGCGGCATCATGATCAACATGGTGCGCCCGCCGCTGCTGCGGGCATCCGAGCTCAGCGCCGCCACGCGCGGCGCCGTCGACCTTGACGAGCTCACCGTCGGGCTCAAGACGGCGGGCCTCGAGGAGGGCAGGGAAATCGCCGGCGAACTCGCCGCCGAGCTGACCGATCACGCCCGGCGGACGGCGCTCGAGCGCCGGGAGCGGCGGCGGCTCGCCGCCGCGGCACAGCCGCGCTATGACCTGCCGCTGATCTCGGACGGTATCGACCTGGGCGGTCTCTACCAGCTCGCCACGCTGCTGCGCGAGCGGGGTGCGGCGTGACCGTCCCCGGCCCGCGGCACGCCCCCAGGCAACAGGCGGCCACCGCGCCGCGGGCCACCGCGCCGCGGGCCACCGCCGCCCCGCGGCTCGATGTCGACCGGCTGATCGGCGACCCGCGGACCAGGATCATCGTGTGCTGCGGATCCGGCGGGGTCGGCAAGACCACCACCGCCGCCGCGCTCGGGCTCCGGGCGGCTGAGCAGGGCAGGAACGTGGTCGTGCTGACCGTGGACCCGGCGCGGCGGCTGGCGCAGTCCATGGGGCTGACCACGCTCGACAACACGCCGCGCGTCGTGGCAGGCACGGACGCCACGGCCGGCGGCAGCCTGCACGCGATGATGCTCGACATGAAGCGGACCTTCGACGAGATCGTCGAAGCGCACGCCGATCCCGGGCGGGCCGCGCAGATCCTGGCCAACCCGTTCTACCAGTCACTTTCTTCGAGTTTCTCCGGCACGCAGGAGTACATGGCGATGGAGAAGCTCGGCCAGCTCCGACGCGCGGATGAGTGGGACCTGGTCGTCGTGGATACCCCGCCAAGCCGCTCGGCGCTCGATTTCCTCGATGCGCCGCAGCGGCTCGGCCGCTTCCTCGACGGCCGGCTCATCAAGGTGCTGATGGTCCCGGCCCGGGCCGGCGGCCGCGCCTATGTGAAGGTGCTGAACGCGGGGTTCGGGATGGTGACCGGGGTGCTCACCAAGGTGCTCGGCGCGCAGATGCTCAAGGACGCGCAGACATTTGTGTCTGCGCTCGACACGATGTTCGGCGGGTTCCGCGAACGCGCGGAGCACACCTACCAGCTACTGCAGACGCCGGGGACCGCGTTCGTCGTCGTCGCCGCGCCGGAACCCGACGCCCTGCGCGAGGCCTCCTATTTCGTGGAGCGCCTCGCGGACGAGCGGATGCCGCTCGCGGGCCTGATCGTCAACCGGGTCCACCGCTCCGCGGCCGTGCGGCTTTCCGCGGCGCGAAGCCTGGCGGCCGCGGAGAACCTCAACGGCACCCGCTATCCGCTCGCCGCGGCGGCGCTGCGGCTGCACGCCGAGCTGATGCAGCTCCAGGCCCGCGAGCAGAGGCTGGCCGAGCACTTCACGTCCGCCCATCCCGCGGTGCCTGTGACCGAGGTGCCCGCGCTCGCTGAGGACGTGCACGACCTCGACGGCCTGCGGGCCGTCGGAGGGTATCTCACCACGGTGTGACAACCGCGACGTGCCGACTGCCGGTTTGACGCCGGTACCGGTTTGCTGCCGGGTGCCCGGGCGCACGGAAACAGCCGGGCACCCCCGCGTGAGCCGACGAACTGGTCAGCTCGCCACAAGCTCGTCGTCGGTCAGCTCGTCCTCGCCGCTGCGCTCGTACTGCGCCCTGGCGTCCTCGAGCAGCGCGTGCCATGAGGTCACGTCCGGCCGCCGGCGCAGCAACGCACGGCGCTCCCGCTCGGTCATGCCGCCCCAGACACCGAACTCGATCCGGTTGTCGAGCGCGTCCGCGAGACATTCGGTGCGCACGGGACAGCCGCGACAGATCAGCTTCGCGCGGTTCTGCGCCGCCCCTTGCACGAACAGCTCGTCAGGATCACTCCCCTTGCACGCGGCGCGTGCAGTCCAGTCCGTGATCCACATGTGGCCCCACTCCTTCGGTGTCACACCCGTGACGGGCGTCACGCTGGATGGCGTTCACTTGCGGTCTCGGCCGACGGGCGCGGACGTCGGGCCGCTTTTAGCTGCGGATGCACAACTTACGGAAGTCCCGCCGTTATGGCCAGACCCCAATGGGCCCATTTCGTGGATAGCCCGCCTGGGTCATGCGCCCAGTAAGGACTAGTCACGCACAGCAATAGCCGACGATGATATGCCCTGATTTGGCTCTTTGGCCAGCGGTGCTCCCGGTTGGTGCGGCCGCGGGCGTACCCTTGTCGGGTGCTGACCACAGGCCTAGTCGGGAAGACGAACGCACTCGCCAGGCTCGTTACCATGTCCGCGGTCGGCGGACTGCTGGTCGCGGGCGTGCTGCTCCCCACGGTCGGCGGGCTTGGTATCACCGCACGTAACGCGGCCGACAAGTTCCAGGCGCTGTCCACCAATCTGCCCAGCCAGCTGCCGCAGCGGTCGGTGATGCTGGACAGCCACGGCAAGGTGCTCGCCCACTTCTTCGGGCACCTGTACGGCCGGTCGGACCAGGTCATCGACCGGGTACCGGTGAGCTTCAGCCAGATCGCGCCGGTCATGCGCGCTTCGATCGTCGCGATCGAAGACTCGCGCTACTACCAGCACGGCGGGATCGACATCAAAGGCACCGTCCGCGCGGCGATCCAGAACCTGCACGGGGGCAGCGTCCAGGGCGGGTCGACGATCGCCCAGCAGTACGTCAAGAACGTGCTGATCCTGACCGCGAAGAACCAGGCGCAGGCGCAGCTGGCGGAATCCGACACGATCGCGCGCAAGATCCGCGAGCTGCGCTACGCCGTCGCGGTCGAGCATGAGACGACCAAGAACCAGCTGCTCGCCGACTACCTGAACGTCGCCTACTTCGGCCAGCAGGCGTACGGCGTGGAGGTGGCGGCCGAGCGTTACTTCGGCACCAGCGCCGCGGCACTGACGCTGCCACAGGCGGCGCTGCTCGCGGGCATCGTGGAGAACCCCTCGGCCTACGACCCGATGACCAATCCGAGCGCCGCGCTGACCCGCCGTAACACCGTGCTGGCCCGGATGGCGCAGCTCAACGTGATCACCCCGGCGCAGGCCAGCGCCGCGGGGCGCACCAAGATGGGGCTGCGGCCATCCACGGAGCCGAACGGCTGCGCGGCCAGCTATGCCCCGTTCTTCTGCGACTACGCCTTCCAGGTGATCAACAGCGACCCGGCCTTCCGGCGGGCCGCCACCCTGCTCAACGGAATCGGCGGGCTGACGATCCGGACAACCCTGATCGCACACGACCAGCACGCCGCGCAGCACGCCGTGAACTACGCGATGCCGCCCGGCAACTCGTACTACAACCCCGGCCACAACGCCGACACCGAGGTGCTCATCCAGCCGGGCACCGGCAAGGTCCGCGCCATCGCGCTCAACAAGATCTATGGATCACCGACCCGGTCCCAGCCCGACGCGACCACTGTCGACTATGCCGTCGGCCCGCAGTACAACGGCAGCTACGGCATGCAGATCGGCTCGACGGGCAAGGTCTACACGATGGTCGCGGCGCTGCAGCAGGGCATTCCCTTCGGCTTCTCGATGACGGTGCCATTCCAGACCACCGTGACCGGATACACCAACTGCCACGGCGACCCGACCGGCCTCGACCCGCAAAGTAACCAGCAGGGTGCGTGGACGGTGCACAACGACGAGAGCGAGCGCGGCGGCGGCTACACCCTCTACACCGGCACGACGCAGTCGATCAACACCTTCTTCGCCCGCCTCGAGCAGAAGGTCGGCCTCTGCAATGTGGTGAAGGCGGCGGACCAGATGGGCCTGACCTGGCCGGATGGGAAATCGTTGCTGAAGCCCGATCCGAGCGAGGGCCATCACTACAGCGCCGACAACGACGCGTCGTTCACACTGGGCGCGGACAACGTCGCACCGATCGACGTGGCCGCCTCCGATGCCACGCTGCCCGCGCGCGGCATCTACTGCCACCCGATCGCGGTCAACTCGATCAGCGACCGCAGCGGCAAGGCTCTCCCCGTGGAGTCCGCCGGATGTCACCAGGTGCTCCCGCCCGAGATCGCGGACGCGGCCAACTACATCTTGGCGGGCGACCTGACGGCGGGGACCGCCAGCGGATTCTGGAACGACTCGATCGGCATACCTGCTGCCTCCAAAACCGGAACCGCGGACCAGTACCGGTACGCCGCTTTCGTCGGCTACACACCGGACCTCCTCGGCGCGGTGGTCGTGGGCAATCCCCTGCATCCGAATACGCAGCCGATGCAGGGCTCAGGGTCCTGCTACCGCGATCCCGTCAATGGCCTGTCGTGTCTTGGCTTCATGTACGGGAGCATGGCGCCGGGCCGGACCTGGCAGATGACGTTCGAGCATGCGGCGCTGTCGAACCCGCCGCCTGGTTTCGTGTCCGTGCCGCAGGACAGCCCGTTCTTCGCCAAGGGCAACGGCCAGTACGTCGCGCCCACACCCAAGCCGACACCGAAACCCAGCCCCAGCGGCGGAACTGGCGGCGGTAACGGGGGCGGCGGCCATGGCCGCCCGCCGAACGGCTGACACATTGGCGGCATAGCACCGGCGGCACCATGATCCTGCGGGCTGCCGGGTATGGCCTCGGCCTGACCCCGGCGGCGAACGGCGTTGCTGACCGGGGCGATGCGTGGGCCCGTCAGGTGGCGAGCTGACGCCGTACCTCGGCCGCCACCCGGGCGCCGTCCGCGCGGCCGGCGATGCGTGGCGTCAGCACCTTCATGACCTGGCCGATGCCCCGCGGCCCTTCGGCCCCGGTCTCCTGGATCGCCGCGGCAACGAGATCGGAAAGTTCAGCGTCGGTGAGCTGCGCGGGCAGGTAGCCGGCGATCACCGCCGCCTCCGCGCGCTCGGCCGCGGCCTGCTGCGGCCTGCCACCGGTCTCGAATGCCTCGGCAGCCTCGCGGCGCTTCTTCGCCTCCCTGGTGAGAACCTTGACGATCTCGGTGTCCGAGAGTTCGCGGGCGGCCGCGCCCGCGACCTCCTCGTTGGTGATCGCGGTCAGCGTCATCCGGATGGTCCGGGTCCTGACCGCGTCGCGCGCCTTCATCGAGGTGACCAGGTCGGCGCGCAGCCTGTCCTTGAGTTCGGGCATGCCACCATCCTGCCCTGCGACAGTCGCCGAGGGCGCCCGCCCGCGACGGCTGCCGCCGTGGACCGTAACTAACTCGCATCGCCCGGCCGGATACGCAGCGTTCACCCACATTCGTGCGTCTCCTGAGCGCGGAGCTCCGGCTTGGAGCGGGGTGCACCTCACACCTGAGGGGCGCGACGGACCTGCTGAATTTCGGCGCCACCGGATGGGTCGGCGGCAACTCGCCGCTTGACGTCGAGGGCTTCCGCGCGGGCGGCTCGCCGGTCATGACGGCGTATCGCCGCGGCAAGTGATCCTCGGCGGCACGAAAGGCCACCGGACGGTTGAAGGTGCCAGCCTGGAACGGCATCGATCCGGAGAACTGAACGCTCCTGGCCCGCGGGGCCACACCTGGCAACATCACGCATGCCGCCGGGTCACCGTCGCGGGCATGACACCATGAGATGGTGCGAGCACCCGCCCTCATCACACTTACCGCCGCCGCGGGCGCGGCCGGTCTCGGCTACGTCTCGGTCGTGGAGCGCAACATGTTCCGGTTGCGCCGCTACGACGTGCCGGTCCTTGCTGACGGCGCTCGCCCCGTTCGGGTGCTGCACATATCCGACGCGCACCTCACACCACGGCGGCGCAGGCTCATGTCCTGGATCCGCACGCTGGACGCCCTGGATCCCGACCTGGTGGTGAACACCGGAGACTCGATCGCGCACGCGGCAGCCGTTAGGTATTTTCTTGACGCGCTCGGCCCGTTGCTCGAGCGGCCAGGCGTATTCGTCTATGGGTCCAACGACCTGTACTCGCCTGTGCCCAAGAACCCGGCGCGTTACCTGTGGCGCACCAGCGCGACCGATCACGCCCGCGAGGTGCCTGACCTGCCGTGGGCCGAGCTTGGCGCCGGGATGATCGCGGCCGGGTGGCTGGACGTCAACAACGCCCGTGGCCGCGTCAAGGCTGGCGACCTCGACATCGAAGTCGCCGGCGTGCACGACTCGCACGTTAAAAGGGACAGGTACGAGCAGATCGCCGGGCCCGCCGACCCAGCCGCCGACCTGCGCCTCGGCCTGCTGCATTCGCCGGAGCCGCGGGTGATGGACCGGTTCGTGGCCGATGGCTACGATCTGCTGCTCGCCGGGCACACCCACGGCGGCCAGATCTGCCTGCCGCTGCGTGGCGCGCTCGTGACCAACTGCGGGATAGAGCCGGCCCGGGTCAGCGGGCTGCACCGCCATCCGGCGGCCGGCCAGCCGGCGCTCGACGGCCGCCGCGCGTGGCTGCACGTGTCCGCCGGTCTCGGCACCTCGCCGTGGGCACCGGCCCGCTTCTGCTGCCCACCCGAGGCGACGCTGCTGACCCTGGTGCCGGCGACCGGCGACCCCGGACCGCCCGGGTAACCTCGCGCCCAGCCAGACCCCTCGCCGGAGCGGGAGTGGCCCGCGGTCCGCTAGACTCACGGAAGTCCGGGGCTCGCCCCTGGACCGGTGCCGCGGACGCGGCCGCCGGGGTGTGGCGCAGCTTGGCAGCGCGCTTCGTTCGGGACGAAGAGGCCGCCGGTTCAAATCCGGCCACCCCGACGCAGGTCAGAGGCCCTTTTCTGGGCTGGATGACATGGGAGGAAACGGCCCTTTTGGGAGCCGTTTGGGAGCCGATCTTGGCTGCGGTTTCCCGGTGGCTCCGCGGTTTCCTACTTCTGTGCCACAGCCTGAAGCAGAGCGTCGAGAACCGCGACCGGAGAGCGCGGGTTCATCGCCGCGCGTGCTTCTAGCGAGCGTTCCCAGCATGTGGTCAGCGCGTCCTTCAGTTGCCCGCGCATGGCAGGGGTGACGTGGCTGTAGACGCCGGCGATGCCGCCGATGCGGTGCCCGAGACGCTCGTGGGACAGAACCTCGGGAATCCTCAGCTCACCCATCAGGCTCTTGTGCGCGTGCCGGAGCCCGTGCGGGGTGAGGCCATCGGCGACGGGCAGCCAGCACATCTCCGCGCGGCCCTGGTTGTTGCGCCCGCGCAGCGGGCTGCCTGGCCACGGGTCGGCAGCCAGCGGCACCGGCCGCCTGGGCTGCGGCGCCTTCTTCGGGTACCAGCCGGACGCGGCGGGCTCGAAAACCCAGTCGCCGAACCCGGAGCGGCGCCAATGCGCCCCACGGTACCGGCCGCGCGCACCAGGCTTACGGCCGTGGAACGCATAGATCAGGCGGTGACACTCACACGGCCGTGGAGCGGTCCGGGTGATGTGGCTCGACACGAGTGCGGACAGCCAAGGGGGCAGGTCGACGTCCCGGCGGGAGTCATCCTTGGGCGGGCAGCGGATCAGTCCCTCGCCTTCCAGCTCATACAGCTGCCATTCGATCCTGAGTGACCCGGGCCGGGCGTACCTGGTCTCCAGGCCGACCAGCTCGCCCCAGCGCATCCCCGTGTAGTACAGGAGGATCACCGCGACGAACTCATCGTCGCGGCCGGACAGGATCGCGGCTCGCTCAGCGGTGAGCAGCGCCCCGAGGGGATCGGTGATGACCTTCTCTGGTGTCCGGTCCCGGTACCGGCCTGTGCGCCGGCCCTTGCCCCGCCGCTTGGTGGCGGGATTTGCCAGGATCCGCCCGTCCGCCGCGGCATCGGCTAGCAGGGTGTGCAAAGTTCCGCGCCATGTTCGCACCGACGATGCGGGGGTTCCCGCTTGACGTTGCCGCTTGTCCCACGCGTCGATGTCGGTCCTGACGATCCCGCCCAGGGGACGGCTGCCGAATTCGGGGAGGATGTGCCCGTCGAGGTGACGCCGGTAGTTGCGCATGGTCGATGCGGCGAGGTCGAGTCCCTGCCACCACTGCCCGGCCCACTCGGCGAGGGTGATTTCCCCGGCGCGCGGGTCGAGCCATGTGCCCTGCCGGATAGCCGTCTCCTGATCCTCGGCCCAGTCCTGCGCCGCGCGCCTGGTCAGGAACGGGCGCCCGGCGTCATCGCAGGAGGCCGATGCCAGTGTCCCGTCGGGACGCTGGTAGCGGGCCCGCCACCGCTTTCCTCTCTTCTCTGCGTACGCCATCACTCTCCTTCCGCAAGCTGGCCCGGCGGACCAGCCGTGCGTTTACCTTCTTGTCGCGTCTGCGCTCGCGCGGCGCGCGGGCGCGTCGTGGCGCTGGCGTGGCTGCCGTGCGCCGGCAGCCACGATCGTGGCCAGGTCGGCGCTGCTGAACCGAAGGTGCTTGCCGACAAACGTGCACGGGATCACCCGCGCGGCGGCCTTCTTCCGTAGCCAGGACTCCGGCACCTTGAGAATCTGCGCTGCCTCAGCGGGCGTGTACAGCTGCGCGTCGTTCATGCCGTGCACCCGCCGCGGAGCGGTCCTGTTCGCGTGTGCTCGTCCACGTTTGCCCAGGCCCCGGGATGATACGGCGCCCGGGGCGTTTTGGGAGGCCCCTGGCAGGCCCAATCTGCCCGCCAGCTCGCGCTGGGCGGCTCCCCGCCGCCGGGGCGTCCGCCGGCGGGGTCAGGCGGATCCGGGGGCAGGACCGTCCGGGGCGCGGGCCCCGGCATTGTTGGCTGTGTGCTGGCCGAACTGGCCAGCCGCCGGATGGCCAGGTCGTGATAGGCCGGGTTGACGTCGATCCCGATGTAGCGGTGGCCGAGGCGAAGGGCGGCCAGGCCAGTGGTCGCGGCGCCGCTGAATGGGTCTAGGACCACGCCGCCGGGAGGGCATCCGGCGGCGATGCAGCGCAGCGGGATGTCGATGGGGAACACCGCGAAGTGCGCCGCGCGGAATGGCCGCGTGGGAATCACCTAGACGTTGCCGGGCTCCCGGCCGGCACGGCGGACGGCAGACCGGCCACCGCCGGGCAGTGCTGCCGCCGCGCCGGATCGGTTGCCGCGGCATTCCGCAGACAGGGGGCCGTGCATGCCGTTGCCGCCGTGCCGCTCGGCGCCCTTGTGCCTGCCGCGGTCCGGTCCGCTTTGCCGCGTCTGCCGGCTGGGCGGCGGTTCGGTGGGCGCGTCGTGACGGAACCAGTGCCGTGCTTGCTTGACGAGAAGGAAGACCGTCTCGTAGCGGCAGGACAGGCGGTCGCGCACGGATTCGGGCATGGCGTTGGGCTTGTGCCAGATGATCGCGTCGCG
>DATFVJ010000162.1:0-5124 GCA_035260365.1 Streptosporangiaceae bacterium | reverse complement strand
CGAACACAAAGGACAACGCTCTGCGGCGCAGATCAGGATCTTGCGCGGAGGCGGCGATATCAAGCCGAGTAAGTACATGATTGCGCAGGTAAATCGCCTCACCGACGGTCTTGAAACCGATTCCGTGATCAGCTGGACCGTCGATCTGAAGTGTCCGCGAGATGGAACCAAGCGCTGCGACGAGGATGTCGTAACTCATCCGCCGCGATTCTCCCGCTGCGGACTGAAAGTCCACATAGTGACCGGCGTGCGAGATTGCTGTCACGCTGCCGTTAAGCACAGTGGTATCGCGAAGGATTTGCCGCAGCGGAGCGACCACGTGCCGCTCGGCCAGGTTGCCGGCCGCGGCCCCGGGGAGGAAGGGCTGGTAGGTCATGTACGACTTCGGGTCGATGACACATATTTCCGCCTCCACGGTCAGGGGAAGGCGACCTGCCTGGCACGCAGGAAGACGGCGTCGAGCATCTCGTGGGTCACGCGGCCGGTGAACGTATTCTGCTGGCTGGGGTGGTAGCAGCCGATGAGCAGCACCGGCCGGCCGGCCGCGCCGACCGTGAGCCCGACCTCACCGGCGTGCCTGAACGGCGGCCGTGGCCGCGGCAGCGCGAAGCCGGCGGCGCGGAGCACTGGCCAGGACGCCTGCCAGGCGAACCCGCCAAGGGCGACGATCACCCGCACGCAGTCGGCGGTCTGCGCAAGCTCCGCGGCGAGCCACGGCGAGCAGGTGTCACGCTCCTGTGGCGACGGCCGGTTCGCTGGCGGCGCGCAGCGCACCGCCGCGGTCATCCGCGCGCCGAGCAGCCGCTGGCCATCGCCGGCCGCCACGCTCTGCGGCTTGGCCGCGAAGCCGCACCGGTAGAGCGAGGCGAACAGCCAGTCGCCGCTGCGGTCGCCGGTGAAGATCCGCCCGGTCCGGTTGCCCCCGTGCGCGGCGGGCGCGAGCCCGACGATCAACAGCCTCGGCCGCTCGTCGCCCCAGCTGGGCACGGGCCGGCCCCAGTAGCAGTCGGACTGGAACGAACGGCGCTTGGTAACGGCGATCTGCTCACGCCAGCGGACCAGGCGCGGGCAGGCGCGGCAGACCGACTCGCGCGCGGCGAGTTCGGTGAGTGTCGTCGCGCCGCGAGCGAGCTCACTGACCTCCGCAGGACTGCGCGCGACGGGTGTCGCCGGGACGGCGGGGTCATCCGGCCACCCGCTGCCTGGCGGCACGGGCCCGTCGGTGCACGCCGCCGCAGGCCCAGACGCCGCCGTCGGCTTTGGGGTCTGCGCGGCGCCCGCCTCAGCCACCTCGCCCGGCGCATCACCCGCATCGGCGCTCTGGTCAGCGGTCCGGCCCGTGTCAGCCATTCCGGTCCGGCCACCTGGCCACATTATGATCCTGAACGGCTGCCGCGAATGCGGCATCCCACTCGTGCGGGGGGATCCCGTGGGGTGGAGCCCCCCGGGGCAACACAGTCTGAACGGCGGCGCGGGAGGTCGCACCCGCGCCGGTGCGGTCAGCCATCCGCGTGGGCTTCCCGTGCCGGGGCGAGCGACCGTGCGATGCCGTCGAGGATGTCGTGCTCGCTGACCAGGACGTCGCGGAAGCCGAACCGCGCCATGGCGCGGTCGAGGATCATGGCCCCGGCGCCGATCACGTCAACCCGGCCTGGATGCATGACCCCGATCGCGGCCCGCTGCGCGCGGCGTTGCGCGAGGAGCTGCTCGGCCACCGCGTGCACCTGCGCGGCCGGGATTCGCGCGTGGTGGATGGCGGCCGCGTCGTAGGCCGGCAGGCCGAGCGCGATACTCGCGACCGTGGTGACCGATCCAGCCAGCCCGACGAGCGTGGCGTCGCCAGCGCGCGGCACCTTGCGCGCCACGACGCCGAGCGCGGCGTCGATATCCGATCTTGCCGCCGCGATCTCGGCCGGGCGCGGCGGGTCGCCGTGCAGGTGGCGCTCGGTCATCCGTACGCACCCGATGTCCACGGATACCGAGCCGGTGATCTGGCCGGCGGCATCCCGCGCGCTCTGCGCGGCATGGCCATTACGCACGGCCTGGCCACCGCGTGCGGCAGGGCCGCTGGGTGCGGCATGGCCGCTGAGTGCGGGATGGCCGCTGGGTGCGGGATGGCCGCCGAGCACAAACTCGGTGGAGCCGCCGCCGATGTCGATCACGAGATACGGGCCCATGCCGCCGGCCGCCGCCAGCTCCGCGGTGGCGCCAGCGAAGGACAGCGCCGCCTCCTCGTCCCCGCTGATGACCTCGGGCTCGATGCCAAGGATCGCCCGCACGCCCCGGGTGAATTCGGCCGCGTTGGCGGCGTCGCGGGTCGCGCTCGTCGCCACCATCCGCACCGCGCCCGCCCCGGTCGCCGCGATCGTCTCCGCGTACCGCGCGAGCACATCGAACGTCCTGCCGAGCGCGCCGGCCGCGAGCCGGCCGGTGCGGTCGACGCCCTGGCCGAGCCTGACGATCTCCATCTGCCTGACGACATCGGCGAGTTCGCCGCAGCCTGACCCGATATCCGCCACGAGCAGCCGCAGGGAGTTCGTGCCGCAGTCGACCGCCGCGACCCGGGTCATGACCCCGCCGGGGCGGTTACGCACGGCCCGGCCTGCCACCACGCGCCGATCGCGGCGAGCGCCTCGTGGCCGAACGGGTTCGTGCCCGGCGCAGCGAGTTCGTGCGCGGCCAGCGCGTGCAGGCACTTCACCCGCCCGGGCATGCCGCCGGCGCTCTGGGTGCCTGGCGGGAGAGGCGCCAGGCCGGCCGCGCGCGCCGCCGCGTCGCGCCTGCCGAGATAGTCGCGGTGTGCGGCCTGGTACGCCGCGCGCAGAGCGGCATCCGATGCCAGCCGGTCTGTCATCCGCCTCATCTCACCGCCGGCTTCGAGCGTGCCGATCGCGGCGACCGCCTTCGGGCAGGTGAGGTAGTAGAGCGTGGGGAACGGCGCGCCGTCGTCCAGGCGCGGCGCCGTCTCGATCACGCACGGCAGGCCGCAGGGGCAGCGGCGGCCGATCGCGCGCACACCCCTGGGCGTGCGGCCAAGCTGCGCGGCGATCGCCTCGGTGTCCTGCTCCGCGACGGTCATCGAGGCGCCCGGCGGTCGGCCCGCTGCAGCGATTTCCACAAGGTCACGTACCAGGGGCCGCGCCGCACCTGGGACGGGTGCGGCAGCCCACCGCCCGAATGGCCGCCGATGATCACGTAACAGGTCTCGTACGGCAGGCACATGTTCAGCCTGGCGCGCGCCTGTTGCTCCACGTACGCCGGGTCGCTGAGGCGCTGCTGTTCGGCTTCGAGGCTACGCACCTGCGCCAGTTCCATCTTGTGCTGCGCTTCGAGCTGGTCGATCTGACGGTGCTGCGCGATGTACTCGCGCACCGGATAGGCGAGGCTCAGCGCGATGGCGCACATGACGACCGCGAGGACCGCGGCCCGGCTGGTCAGCCGGGGCCGGCCGCGCCAGCGGGTGCGGGAGCCCGCGTCGCCGATGCCGCCGCCCGCGACCCCGCCGCCCGCGACCCCGCCGCCCGGGACATCGCCACCTGGGACCCCGCCGCCGCCCGGCGGGACCGCGCCGCCGCCCTGCTCCTGCACCATCAGCCGGTCACCACGGATCCCCGCTCAGCCCTCCCGCGGGAACGCGCCAGCTCCCGCGTAGGCGGCCGCGTCGTCGAGCATTTCTTCGATGCGCAGCAGCTGATTGTACTTGGCGACGCGCTCGGACCTCGCCGGCGCGCCGCTCTTGAGCTGGCCGCAGCCGACGGCGACCGCGAGGTCCGCGATCGTGGTGTCCTCGGTCTCGCCAGAGCGGTGGCTCATGTTGCACCGGTACCCGCTGCGGTGCGCGTAGTCGACCGCGTCGAGCGTCTCGGTGAGAGTACCGATCTGGTTGACCTTGACCAGGAGCGCGTTCGCCACGTTCTCCTTGACACCCCTGCGCAGCCGTTCGGGATTGGTAACGAAAATATCGTCGCCGACGATCTGCACCCTGCCGCCGATCGCCGCCGTCAGCTCCTGCCACCCGGGCCAGTCGTCCTCGGCGAGCGGATCCTCGAACGAGATGATCGGATAGGCGTTCAGCCACTCGGTATAGATCTGCGTCATCTCCTGTGCGGTGCGTGGCTGCCCTTCGAAGACGTACGCGCCCGCCGAGTAGAACTCGCTGGCCGCGGAGTCGAGCGCGATCGCGATGTCCTGGCCCGGCATGAATCCCGCCTTGCCGATGGCCTCGGTGAGCAGGTCGAGCGCGGCCCGGTTGTGCTCCAGATCCGGTGCGAATCCGCCCTCGTCACCGACCCCCGTGTTCAGGCCGTGCTGCTTGAGCACCGACTTCAGCGTGTGATACGTCTCCGCGCCCCAGCGGAGCGCCTCCGCGAACGTCGGTGCGCCGATCGGCACGATCATGAATTCCTGGATGTCGACATTGGTGTCGGCGTGCGCACCGCCGTTGAGGACGTTGAACATCGGGTTGGGCAGCAGGTGCGCGCTCGGCCCACCGAGATAACGGAACAGCGGCAGGTCGGCGGCGTCCGCGGCGGCCCGGGCGACGGCCGGGCTCACGCCGAGAATCGCGTTGGCGCCGAGCCGCGACTTGTTCGGCGTGCCGTCCATGTCGATCATCACCTGGTCGATGATCCGCTGATCGTCGGCGTCGTGGCCGATCAGCTCGGGCTGGATCGTGTCGATCACGTTCGTCACGGCGCTGCGCACGCTCTTGCCGCCGTATTCGCTCCCGCCGTCGCGCAGCTCAACCGCCTCGGCCGCGCCGGTGGACGCGCCGCTCGGCACTCCGGCGCGGCCAAGTGAGCCGTCGTCGAGCAGAACCTCGACCTCGACGGTGGGGTTGCCCCTCGAGTCGAGGATCTGCCTGGCATGGATGGCATCGATGCACGCCATGACGCTCCTTGGGCGGTCGGTAGAGTCACCGGAGAGGGCCAACATGTCCGCATTGGAGCCTAGTGGACGCCCGGCCGTGGTCGCAGCGGCCACGCCGGGCAGCCGGGCACCCCGGGCTGGTCCGGGCCGGGCACCCCGAGCTGGTCCGGGCCGGGCACCCCGGGCTGGTCCGGGCCGGGCACCCACTCTCGGTCTCGCCGCCCGCACCTGCGGGCGCGCCTTCATCGGCCGGGC
>DATFVJ010000161.1:0-9115 GCA_035260365.1 Streptosporangiaceae bacterium | reverse complement strand
GTCGGTGCGCGACGACCTGGTGGCGCTCCTGCGGGTCATGTCCGACGACTTCTCCGACCCACGGCGCGCTCGCGCCATGACATTGCTGCACGGCGAGGGAGTCAGGTACCCACGGCTGCTGCAGCGGTTCACCGAGTCCGTGGTCGAGCCACGGCGTGAGGTGTTCAGGAACGTGCTCCGCCGGGGCGTCGCGGCCGGTGAACTGCGCGCGGATCTCGACATCGAGACGGCGCTGTTCATGATGACGGGCGCGATCCAGGCCAGGGCCAGGTCCGGCGAACCGCTCCCGGCCGACTACCCCGACCTGGTTGTCGACCAGCTCCTCGCCGGCCTGTCGCCCCGCTGAGCCGCGCCGCCCCGCGCGGGCGGGCCACGGCGTGCCGGGCACCGGACCTCAAGCGAGGGCGCGTCCGATCAAGTGGCGGTTCTTGCCCAGCGAGCCAGGAAGCACGGTGAAGTGCACCTGCCCATCGTCGTCAACTGAGACGACCCGTACCACCGCTTTGCCGTAGCGGTTGCCGGCCACCAGTATCACCCTGGACGGATCTGGGCGGCATCCCGGGCGTCGCTCATGGTCGACCAGCCGAGACCTTCGTCGTCCTCGGCGTTGAGGTCGGCAACCAGGTCGATCTGCGGGTCCATCTGCCTCCTCCTCCAGGAACTGTCCCTACATCGTCCGCGAATCGTGGCGGCGCACCCTCCACTGCGCCTGTGCGCGCCCAAGATCCGTTTCTGTGTCATTCTGCCTGCACATAGGGCAGGCAGAATGACACAGAAACGGATCTTGGGCTGTTCCCCGGTGGTCGATGGCTGATTAGGCGCCATATATGGCGCCTAATCAGCCATCGACCACTCGACGCGGGGGGCGGACCGGCCGCGGGCGCGTCATCGCCGGCGACAGGTCAGCGGTCTAGAGATCGAACGCGCGGGCCTTGACGGCGGCGGTGAACGCGTGCCACTGGACCGGAGCGAAGATCAACTTGGGCCCGTCCGGGTCCTTGGAGTCCCGCACGGCGACGACGCCCGCCAAGTCCTCCGCAACCTCGACACAGTCACCCCCGTTGTTGCTGTAGGTGCTCTTGCGCCACAGGGCGCGGGACAGGTCTGCCGGCTCCTTCGTCATCCTGCGCCTCCCTTGAGCCGCTCGTCAGGCCAACTCCCTCGCCGCGCTCGCGACGAGCCGCATCGACTCGTCCGGATCGAGCGCCTTGGCGATCAGATGGTTGAACATCAGGCTATACCGGTCCACGTGAGCCGCCTCCTCAAGATAGAGGCCACCCGCTTGGTTCTCGATGTAGACCACGTTGGAGTCACTTGGCTCCGGAAAACTGAGAATCCGGAACGATCCGTCCATCGCGGGGTGCGCTCCAGCCCTGAACGGCAGCACCTGGACGTTGATGTGCGGCAACTGCGCCATTTCGGCGACGTGCTGAAGCTGAGCGCGCATCACCTCCGCGCCACCGACAACGCGTCGGATGGCTGCCTCATTGAGGATTGCCCAGTAGCTCGGCGGGCTGTCGCTGGTGAGCCGCTCTTGCCGGGCTGTTCGCACGGCGATCTTGCGCTCGATCTCATCGTCGTTACCGACCGCGGGCGCGGCCTGCATGAATGCGCGGTAATACTCCGGCGTCTGGAGCAGGCCATGTATGAGTTCTGCTTCGTAGACGTGGATCGAGGCAGCCTCGGTCTCGAGGCCGACGTAGGCCTGGAACCACTCGGGAATGGCCGCGCTGTACGACTGCCACCAGCCGCGTTGGCGCGCTTCGCGCGCGAGAGTCAGCAGCAATTCGCGCTGCTCACCGTGCACGTCGTACACGTCAAGCATGAGCCGCAGGTCGGTGGGCCGCACCCGGCGGTCGCCCGTCTCCCATCTGCTGATCGTCGAAATCCCCAGATCACCGTCCGCGCGCTCGGAGACCTGCTCGATCGTCAGGCCGCGCTGCTCGCGCAGGCGCCGCAGTTCGTAGCGGAGGCGGCGGCCCCGCACGGTAGGGCTGGGGCGAACGGGCATGACGGCTCCTAGATTGGAAAATTGCCAAAGTATCACTTGCCACTAATAGCCATGCGGGTGCATGCTTGGCAACAGCATGTCATCGGCTGGTAATCAACGAGCGCGAAACGCGGCAACAGATGGTGAGCGATGGTGACGACTCGGCGCGCACTGCGCGTGATCCGATGAGCGGCGACGAGGCCCGCGCGGCGGACGCGTGGCCACTTCGGTCCTCGCTGGCGCTTGGCGCGTTCCCGAGCGCGGTCTCGTGCGCGCGGCTGCATACGCGCCAGGTCATCTGGGAGTGGGGCCTGAAGGAGCTGTCCGAGGTTGTCGAGCTCGTGGTCAGCGAGCTTGTCACGAACGCGGTCAAGGCAAGCGCCGCCACCGCGGCGGACCGTGACCCCGGTGAGCCTGGCGCGCCGCCGTTCGTGCGGTTACTGTTGTTCGGCAGCGACCGGGAAGCGCTGGTCCAGGTCTGGGACGGCAGCCCCGCTCTGCCGGTACGCAACGCCCCCGATCTCGCCGCGATCAGCGGCCGTGGCCTGATGCTGGTCGAGGCGGTCAGCGCGAGGTGGGGATACCACCACGTGAGCCCCAGCGCCGGACCCGCACCGCCCGGCCCGCGCGGCCAGCCAGGCAAGGTCGTCTGGGCCCTGGTCGCGGACCCGCTTCCCTGACCCGCGTGGTTACCCGTTCCCCGCTGGACGTCATAAGCGGAGGGCTCAGACGACCACCACGTCAAGCCCGGCGACGGCGGGGATCGCGGCGTCCTGGGTCACGAGTGAGATGCCGAGCGCGATCGCCGTCGCGGCGATCCAGCTGTCATTAACCCCCATCCGCTGCCCCGCATCACGCAGGCTGACGCGAAGCTCGGCCCAGGCTCGGGCGACGGCATCGTCAATGGGAACCGGGTCGAGTTCAAGCGCCCGCTCCAGGGTGGCGAGCCGCCGGGCGCGGCTGGCCGCACTGGCAGCAGCCAGCACCCCCGCGCGTAGCTCCGCGACAGTGACGATCGAGACCCCGAGCTCGTCGGGCAGCCGGTCAGCGACGAGTGGGCGCCCAGACTCGTCAGCGATGAAGACCGACGTGTCGGCCAGGCCCCTGCTCACAGTGGGGGCAGGTCGTCGGTGGTATCAGGTGCCAGCTCATCGATGTCCTGGCACATGCCTGGATCGGCCTGATGGCCGGCGAACCGGTCGAGGAATGCCGCACGCGACATCCACCGGATCCGCCCGCCTACCGGGGCCAGGATCGCGACCGGCCTTCCGGCGACGGTGATGACAAGTTCCTCGCCGGCTTCCACCCGGCGCAGCACGCCCCGGGTATCGTTGCGCAACTCGCGCGATGGCAGCTCCACGGTCACGCCTACAAGCGTAGCAGGATGCGACAGGCGGCGGCTCCGGCGTGCCGTCACGTGCTGGGGCGGTGCTCGCGCCAGCGGTTGGTGATCGGCAGGCGGCGGTCCCGGCCGAAGTTCTTCGGCGTGATCTTCGGCCCCGGCGGGTACTGCCGCCGCTTGTACTCGGCGGCGTCCACCATCTGGATCACCCGTTCCACCAGGTCCGGGTCGTGCCCGGCGGCGACGAGCTCCGCTGCGCCGAGGTCCCTGACCACGTAGTCGTCGAGCAGCCGGTCGAGCACCGCGTAGTCGGGCAGCGTGTCGGAGTCGAGCTGACCGGGAGCCAGCTCCGCGCTCGGCGGCTTGAGGATGGAGTTCGCCGGGATCGGTGGCGTCTCGCCGCGCTGGCGGGCCTGCTCGTTGCGCCAGCGGGACAGCTCCCACACCAGCGTCTTCAGCACGTCCTTGATCGGTGCGAAACCGCCCGCGGAGTCGCCGTAGAGCGTCGAGTAGCCGGTGGCGAGCTCGCTCTTGTTCCCGGTGGTCAGCACCAGGTGACCGTGTTCGTTGGACAGCGCCATCAGCGTGGTGCCCCTGACCCGGGCCTGGAGGTTCTCCGCGGCCAGCCCGTGCAGGTCAAGCTCGCGCTCGAACGCCGCCACGACGCCCGCGATCGGCACCGTCAGCGCGTGCAGGCCCTGCCGCTTGACCAGATCCTCCGCGTCGCCGACCGAATGGGCGCTCGAGTACCTGCTCGGCATCAGCGCCACGTGTACCCGCTCCGCGCCGAGCGCGTCCACCGCGATGGTCGCGGTGAGCGCCGAGTCGATGCCGCCGGAAAGACCGAGGATCACCGACCCGAACCCGTTCTTGCGCACGTAGTCGCGGACCCCGGTGACCAGCGCGGCGTACACCTCCGCCAGGTCGTCAAGGCGGGGCGAGCACACGTTGACAGGTGGCGCGCCGCGCGGCAGCCGTTCGGGATCGGCCTCGGCCGCACCCGCCGGAGCCGGCAGGGTGAGCCGGTGGATCTTCATCACGGTGCCGTCCCGTGCGTCGGCCGGGCTGTCGCCGTCGGGCTGGGCCGGGCCGGCGGCCGGCAGGTCCAGGTCCGCGACGACCAGCGCCTCCGCGAACTGCGGCCCCCTGGCGATCAGCCCGCCGGCCGCGTCCGCCACGATGGAGTCGCCGTCGAACACGAGCTCGTCCTGGCCGCCCGTCATGTTGGCGTAGGCGAGCGCGGCCCCGGCCTCCCGCGCGCGGCGCACGCACAGGTCCAGGCGCACGTCGTCCTTGCCGCGCTCGTACGGTGAGGCGTTCGGGACCACGAGCAGCGCCGCGCGGGCCTGCCTGGTGACCGCGACGGGCCCGCCGTCCTGCCACAGGTCCTCGCAGACCGCGATCGCGACGTCGACGCCGTCGCCTGGCCCGTCGTCGGTGTGCCAGCTTTCTGTGGCCGCCCGCACCGGCAGCCGGAACACCGGCAGCGTGTCACCTGGGACGAAGTACCTGTACTCGTCGAACACACCGTAGTTGGGCAGGTGATGCTTGGCGCTGCGGGCGGCGACCCGGCCCTGGTAGATCAGCGCCACCGCGTCCTGCGGCGCACCGGCCGGCAGGCCCGTGCGTGGAGCGACGCCGGTGCGGCGGTCCAGATATCCGACGACGACCGCGAGGTCACCAAGGCCTTCTGCGGCCAGCTTCGCCGCGAGGTCGTGCAGCGCCGCCACCGAGGCGTCCACGAAGGAAGCGCGCAGCGCGAGATCTTCCACCGGGTATCCGGTGAGCATCATCTCGGGGAACACCGCGACGCGCGCGCCGGCCTCGGCGGCCCGCCGCGACCACGCCGCGATGAGAGCGGCGTTTCCGGCCAGGTCTCCGACGGTGGCGTTCACCTGTGCGAGGGCGATCCGTAGCCTGGGCACGGCTTCAGCTTAGAGTCTGTGAGGTGACCACGAATTCAGGCCCCGATGTGGTGATCCGCGCGGACGCCGAGACCGGCGAAGGACCGGTCTGGGACTACCGGACCGGCGAGCTTGTCTGGGTGGACATTCCCCGTGGCATCCTGCACCGCTCGACCGTCCGCCCCGCGGCGGGCGGCCGTACGGCGGACAGCGCGGCGGGCGGCGTGACCGACCGGGTGATGAACGTCGGCATGATGCTCGGTGCGGCGGTGCCCGATTCCGGGACCGGCTGGGCGGCGGCCGTCGAGGATGGTTTCGGGCTCATCGACGCCGACGGCCGTCTGGATCTGCTCGACCCGGCGCTGCCGGAGCCCAGCACGCGCATGAACGACGGCGCGTGCGACAGCCTGGGCCGGATGTGGGCGGGCAGCCTCACCAAGACCTTCGACCCGGGCGGCGGCAAACTGCATTGCTGGACGTTCGGGCAGCCGTCCCGGGTGGTGGCCGGGGACCTGACGCTGCCGAACGGGATCGGCTGGAACGGCGCGAACACCCTGATGTACCTGGCCGACACGAGGCACGCGGCGGTGTTCGCTTACGAGTTCGACCTCGACGACGCCCGGCTGGGCGAGCGTCACGCGGTAATCGAGGTGCCGCCGGCACAGGGCCAGCCCGACGGCCTGTGCGTCGACGTGGACGGCTGCCTCTGGGTCGCGCAGTGGGGTGGCTGGCGCGTGTGCAGGTACGATCCGGGCGGCCGGCTGCTCGCAACCGTGGAGTTCCCGGTCGCGCAGCCGAGCAGTTGCGCATTCGGCCCGGACACGGCGCTTTACGTCACCTCCGCGCGTGCGGGCCTGCCGCCCGGCCACGGCCAGCCGCTCGCCGGATCGGTCTTCGCGTTCGACGCCGGGGTGCGCGGTGCGCCGGCCGGGACGTTCCGCCTGTGATCGGAGGCACTCACTGCCCACGTGACGCGCGGGACGCACGACGTCGTAATCTGCAGGAAACAAGCGCCAGGCAGACTGGGCGCCAGACCGCATGAGGGCGCCCCGACCGCATGATGGCGCTATATCGTCGTTCGCACCGGGTGCGGTGGATCACCACGCCCGACCGTCGAGAGTGATGGCCGTGGAAAGACAAGTCGAGTTCGTGCTCCGCACGCTCGAGGAGCGAGACATCCGTTTCGTTCGGTTGTGGTTCACCGACGTGCTCGGCTACCTGAAGTCGGTCGCCGTCGCACCCGCTGAACTCGAGGGCGCGTTCGCCGAGGGCATCGGTTTCGACGGGTCGGCCATTGAGGGGTTCGCCCGGGTCTACGAGGCGGACATGCTCGCCAAGCCCGACCCGGCCACGTTCCAGTTGCTGCCCTGGCGCGGCGAATCACCCGGCGTGGGCCGGATGTTCTGCGACATCATGATGCCGGACGGGTCACCGTCGTACGCGGACCCGCGCTGGGTGCTCAGGCGCGCGCTGAGCCGGGCGGCCGAACTCGGGTTCACCTTCTACACGCACCCGGAGATCGAGTTCTTCCTGCTGAAGGAGCGGCCGGAGCCGGGGTTCCTGCCCCAGCCGATCGACTCGGGCGGGTACTTCGACCACACCCCGCACACGATCGCGCACGACTTCAGGCACGCCGCGATCATGATGCTGGAATCGATGGGGATCTCGGTGGAGTTCAGCCACCACGAGGGCGCCCCCGGCCAGCAGGAGATCGACCTCCGCTACGCGGACGCGCTCACCACGGCGGACAACATCATGACGTTCCGGCTGGTGATGAAGGAGGTGGCGCTCGAGCAGGGGGTGTACGCCACGTTCATGCCCAAGCCGTTCACAGATCATCCGGGGTCGGGTATGCACACGCACGTGTCACTGTTCGAGGGCGACCGCAACGCGTTCTACGAACCGGGCGCCGAGTACCAGTTGTCCAAGCTCGGGCGCGCATTCATCGCCGGCCTGCTCCGCCACGCGGCCGAGATCACCGCGGTCTGCAACCAGTGGGTCAACTCGTACAAGCGGCTGTGGGGGGACACGGAACGGACCGCGGGTGCGGGCGGCGAGGCGCCCGCCTACATCTGCTGGGGACACAACAACCGGTCGGCGCTGATCCGGGTGCCGATGTACAAGCCGCAGAAGGGGAACGCGACCCGCGTCGAGTTCCGCTCGCTCGACTCCGCCTGCAACCCGTACCTCGCGTTCGCGCTGATCCTCGCGGCCGGGCTGAAGGGGATCGAGGAGGACTACGAGCTTCCGCCGGACGCGGAGGACGACGTGTGGGCCCTGACATCCTCGGAGCGGCGCGCGCTCGGCATCAAGCCGCTGCCGCAGAACCTGGACGAGGCCATCCGCGCGATGGAGGGCAGCGAGCTTGCCGCGGACGCGCTCGGCGAGCAGGTGTTCGACTTCTTCCTGCGCAACAAGCGCGCGGAATGGATCGAGTACCGCCGCCAGGTCACCAGGTTCGAACTGGACCGCTACCTGCCCGTCCTCTGACGGCCAGCCCATCACCCCGCAGGTGCGGCGGTTATCCATCCCGAACGGCTGCCGCGCACGTGGCACCGGGCTTGTGTGCGGAGCAGGTGTGTCGCCGGCGAATGCCGCCATTCACGCGGCGATGTCGCCAGCTCACGCCGCGCCGAGCCTGCCGGTCGGGCCCGCGCTGGCCGCCGCCGTCATCGCGGCCGCGCTGTGCCGCACCGGTCACCGCCGCGGATCGTAGGGGTCAGGGCACCTGTGATCCGCGGCGCTGACGAACCGGCGGTCCCGGCCGCGGCGGGGACCGGCGATGGTGCCCGGTGTATGTCGGACATGCGGTGGCCAGCCGCTGACCGTAGGCGGCAGGGAACCAGAGGGGGGCAGGGACCAGAAGGGCCCGCGCCAAGGTAGGTATCGGTCGCCAGGGACCGAAATGTCGTAGAAATACCGACATTCTTGACATTGAATGCCGACTCCGGGTGGGGGAGGCTCTCGCACGTGGTCTCCGGCAGGCTGCAAAACCGGTGCGCGGCATTACGGTTCAAGGGTGAGCACCCCGCGCGCAGGTACGTTGGCGGGCACGCTTGCCCGGATGGGTTTTGCCGAACCCGCGCGGGCTGAGCATCTGATCACGGAAGGACTCCGGCTCGATGCCGACGGCGCGGACGCCGAGGTGCTCGCCGCGATCGCCGCCGGGGCCGATCCAGATCTCGCGCTCGCCGCACTGACCGCGCTCGTCCAGCGCGGCGGTGACGCCCTCGGGAGCGAGTTGCGCGCGGCGCTGCGGCGTGAACGCGGTCTCCGCGACCGGCTTACCGCGGTACTCGGGGCGAGCGCCGCGCTCGGGGATCACCTGCTGCGGCACCCCGACGACTGGCGGGTGCTGCGCGGCCCGGACGGGCTGCGCCGCCCGGCCGCGGATGAGTCACGCGCCGCCTTGCTGACCGCCGTTGGGGCGGACCCCTACGATGCGGTGCCCGTTGCCGCCTGGCCGGGCCCGGCGCGCCGGGCGGGCACGGCCCACCGGGTGGATCGTGCCACTGGGGCCGGCGCGGTTGAAGGGGCCGGCCTGCCCGGCGGCGCGGGCCTGGTCGCGGGACCGGGCACGGTCCGTGGGAAGCGCGCCGACGGGGGTGCGTCTCGCGTCCGCGCTACAGCAGCCGCAGGCAGCGGACCCGCCGCACTGGCCCACGTGGCTGCGAGCCCCGATGGCGATGCGTACCAGGGTGACCCGGTGAGCGCGCTTCGCCTGGCCTACCGCCGGCGGCTCCTTCATCTTGCCGCGCGTGATCTGACCGGAGCCGCGGCGTTCGAAGATGTCACGGCGGAACTCGCCGATCTTGCCGGGGCGGCGTTGGACGGTGCCCTCGCCATCGCCCGCAGCCGCCTGCTCGCCGAGCAGGCCGC
>DATFVJ010000160.1:0-7707 GCA_035260365.1 Streptosporangiaceae bacterium | reverse complement strand
GCAAGCCCGCCGGCGGCGCCGGCGGGCATGCGGAGCCACCGGGCGGACGGGAACAGAAAGCGCGATGACGGACGTTGTGGCTGACGCGGGAGTGCCCAACCGTTCCCGTAAGGTGTGGCCATCTGTAAGGGTCCCCGGCGCGCGCGCCGGTACTTTCAGACATCCCGTTACCGCTTCGGGGAATAGAGGGCAGTAGGGCATGGGCACTGGGGCGACAGGCTACCCCGCCGGGAGCCGGCGGGACATGAGGCTGGTCAGGAGGGACCGACCCCGAGTCGGCGGGGTTGTGCGTCGATGGATGTGAAGCGCTATTTCCGCGGGCCGCTGCTGCTGATCGTGGCGGTCGTCATACTGCTGCTTGTCGTACTCGACTACGCGAACTCGGGTCCCTCCTTCAAGCAAGCTCCCACGTCCAAGGTCGTGTCGCTCATCGAGCAGGGCCAGGTCAAGTCGGCCGTGCTCATCGACAAGGACCAGACGATCCAGGTCACCACCAAGAGCGGCAGCCGCTATCAGGCCTCCTGGGTGGGGAACCAGGGCCAGTCGATTCAGCAGCAGCTCCAGGCCCAGGTGGACAAGGGCAACGTCCCGAACTACAACGTCCAGGTCCCCAAGAGCAACTCGCTGCTCTCCCTCATCTTCAGCATCCTGCCATTCGCCATCATCGTCCTGTTCTTCCTGTTCATGCTGAACCAGATGCAGGGCGGCGGCTCCCGGGTGATGAACTTCGGCAAGTCACGCGCGAAGCTCATCACCAAGGACACACCCAAGACGACCTTCGCCGACGTGGCCGGCGCCGACGAGGCGATCGAGGAACTTCAGGAGATCAAGGAGTTCCTGCAGAACCCGGCCAAGTTCCAGGCCATCGGCGCGAAAATCCCGAAGGGCGTTCTGCTGTACGGCCCGCCAGGGACAGGTAAGACACTGCTCGCCCGCGCGGTCGCCGGCGAGGCCGGTGTCCCGTTCTACTCGATCTCCGGGTCGGACTTTGTCGAGATGTTCGTCGGTGTCGGCGCCTCCCGGGTCCGCGACCTGTTCGAGCAGGCGAAGACGAACGCACCCGCGATCGTCTTCATCGACGAGATCGACGCCGTCGGGCGGCACCGGGGCGCGGGCCTCGGCGGCGGTCATGACGAGCGTGAGCAGACCCTGAACCAGCTGCTCGTCGAGATGGACGGATTCGACATCAAGGGCGGCGTCATCCTCATCGCCGCGACGAACCGGCCGGACATCCTCGACCCCGCGTTGCTGCGGCCCGGGCGCTTCGACCGGCAGATCGTGATCGACCGGCCGGACATGCTCGGCCGGCGCGGCATCCTCCAGGTGCACGCCAGGGGCAAGCCACTCGCTCCCGACGTCGAACTCGAAACCATCGCGCGGCGCACGCCCGGCTTCACCGGCGCCGATCTGGCCAATGTGATCAATGAGGGCGCGCTGCTCACGGCGCGGATGAACGCCAAGCAGATCGGGATGGCCATGCTCGAAGAGGCCATCGACCGCGTAATGGCCGGCCCCGAGCGCAAGTCCCGGGTGATGTCGGAGAAGGAAAGAAAGATCATCGCCTACCACGAGGGCGGCCACGCGCTCGTCGGCCACGCGCTGCCGAACGCCGATCCCGTGCACAAGATTACGATCTTGCCGCGTGGCCGCGCGCTCGGGTACACGATGGCGCTGCCCACGGAGGACAAGTTCCTCATCACGCGGTCGGAAATGATGGACCAGCTCGCCATGCTGCTCGGCGGGCGTACCGCGGAAGAGCTCGTGTTCCACGAGCCCACCAGCGGCGCGGCCAACGACATCGAGAAGGCGACGTCCATCGCGCGACGGATGATGACCGAGTTCGGGATGAGTGAGCGGCTCGGCGCGCGGAAGTTCGGTACCGGCGACGGCGAACCGTTCCTTGGCCGGGATGTGGGGCACGCCAGGGACTACTCCGAGGAGATCGCCTCGTCGATCGACGAGGAGGTGCGCAGGCTCATCGAGTCCGCGCACGACGAGGCGTGGGAGGTCCTGGTCCAGTACCGCGACGTGCTCGACAACCTCGTGCTGCAGCTCATGGACAAGGAGACCCTGTCAAGGAGTGAGGTTCTGAGCATCTTCGCGACGGTGCAGAAGCGGCCGACCCGTGGCTCGTACACGGGCTACGGCAAGCGGCTCCCGTCTGACCGCCCGCCCGTGCTGACGCCCAAGGAACTCGCGCTGACCGCGGCGAAGGACTCGGCCGAGCTTGGCAACGGCACCGGCAACGGCCAGGGCACCGGCAACGCCATCAGTGGCCCGGGCCAGGCCAGCGACATCAGTGGGCACATCGGCCGCACCGAGCACACCGGCGGCCCAGACCGCCCGGGCGGGTGATATGGACCAGCCGCGCATCGAGCGCGCTGTCCGTGAGATCCTGCTCGCAATCGGCGAGGACCCGGAAAGAGACGGGCTGCGGGACACTCCGGCCCGGGTGGCGCGCGCCTATGTAGAGCAGTTCGCCGGGCTGCGCCGAAGTCCCGAGGACGTGCTCAGCACCGTGTTCGACGCTGAGCACGACGAACTGATCCTGGTCAAGGACATCGAGATGTACTCGACTTGTGAGCACCACCTCGTTCCCTTCTTCGGTGTCGCCCACGTCGGCTACGTCCCCAACAGCAAGGGCCAGATCACCGGGCTGTCCAAGCTCGCGCGGCTGGTCGACGTTTACGCCCAGCGGCCGCAGGTGCAGGAGCGGATGACCGGGCAGATAGCGGATGCACTCATGGATGTGCTCGAACCGCGCGGCGTCATCGTGGTGGTGGAAGCCGAGCACCTGTGCATGAGCATGCGCGGGGTCCGCAAGCCCGGGGCGAAAACCGTCACCTCAGCGGTCCGGGGTGACTTCCGTGATTGCGACCGCACCAGGGCGGAGGCGCTGAGCCTGATCTTCGGCCGCCGTTAGGCCGCGCGCTACCACCGCACAACCTGACCACCGATACGGTTAGGGCGATGCAGCGACTCCCTTTTGTGACCCCGCCCCTTGCTCATTGCACGCGTTTGAACGCACGATGTTCCTGCGGTGGCTACGCTGATGCCCCGTGATCCTGGGTTCAGCCAAGGTGCCTGAGACGAACGAGCATCCAGACGGTGGTCCGGCAGGCAACGAGGCCCGGGCCGGGGACAGCGGTGACCAGCACCGCCAATCCCGGTCGCCCGACCGCAGGCGGCAGCGCAGCTGGGTGCCTACGACGGCGGGCTGGCTCAGCCTGATCATCGGCGTCTACAACATTCTCGGCGTGATCACACCCGAGTTCTACGAAAGGCTCCACCGGATCGGCAAGGTGATGCCGGGCGGCCTCAGCACCGCCGCGCGCACCGCCGACGTCATCACCGGCCTGCTGCTGATCATGCTCGCCCACGCGCTGCGCCGCCGCAAGCGGCGCGCGTGGCAGGCGGTGACGATCCTGCTGGCCGTGAACATCGTGGCGCACGTCGTGCACGGACCACAGCTCGGCCAGGCGCTCGTGGCCGCGGTCGTGCTGTGCGCGCTGCTGTACTTCCGTGACGAGTTCTACGCGGTCGGCGACCCAAGAACCCGCTGGCGCGCGCTGTGGGTGTTCGCCGGCCTGGCCATTGCCGACGTCGTGATCGGGCTCGCCTACATCAGGCTCGGCCGGATCGCGGACGACTACTCGCTGACCCAGCAGATACGGGACGTGATCTACGAGCTCGTCGGGATCACCAGCCCCATCAGGTTCGCCTCAGAGGGCCGCACCGACACCTACCACCTGATGACAAGCGCCCTCGGCCTGTTCACGCTGATCGTGGCCGCGTACATGTTCCTGCGGCCGGCCGAGCCCGCGGGGCGGCTGAGCGCACACGACGAAGAGCAGATCAGAGACCTGCTCACCACCTACGGCGAGCGGGACTCACTGGGCTATTTCGCGCTTCGCCGGGACAAGAGCGTGATCTGGTCGCCGACCGGCAAATCGTGCATCGGGTACCGCGTGGTGTCCGGTGTCATGCTGGCGGCCGCCGACCCGATCGGTGATCCGGAGGCATGGCCCGGCGCGATGCACGCCTTCCTGGACGAGGCGGCCCGGCACGCCTGGGTGCCCGCGGTCATGGGCTGCAGCGAGCTCGGTGCCGAGGTCTGGTGCCGCGAAGGCGACCTGACGGCGCTCGAACTCGGCGACGAGGCGATCGTGGAGGTGGCGGATTTCAGCCTGGCGGGCCGCGCCATGCGCAATGTGCGGCAGATGGTGTCCCGGGTGGCCAGGCACGGCTACTGCTCCCAGGTCCGCCGGATCGGCGACATCCCGAGGGAAGAGATCGACAGGATGTGCCGGCAGTCCGACTCCTGGCGCGGCAGCCAGACGGAACGTGGCTTCTCCATGGCCCTCGGCCGTATCGGCGAGCCCGGCGACGATCAGTGCGTCG
This sequence comes from Streptosporangiaceae bacterium, assembly GCA_035260365.1. GTDB lineage: Bacteria > Actinomycetota > Actinomycetes > Streptosporangiales > Streptosporangiaceae > DATFVJ01. The sequence continues at coordinate 3,306 of DATFVJ010000160.1, read as the reverse complement.
TCGCCACGGCGACCGAGGACGGGGTGCTGCGCGCGGTCCTGCACTTCGTGCCCTGGGGCGCGGACGGGCTCTCGCTCGATCTGATGCGCAGGGACAGGCAGTCGCAGCCCGGGCTCAACGACTTTCTCATCACCGAGACGATCAAGGCAGCCCCCGGGCTTTCGGTGCAGCGCATCTCGCTGAACTTCGCGGTCTTCAGGTCCGCGCTCGAACGTGGCGAGCGGATCGGCGCCGGGCCGGTGCTGCGCGCGTGGCGGGCCATCCTCATCTTCCTGTCCAAGTGGTTCCAGATCGAATCGCTGTACAAGTTCAACGCGAAGTTCCGCCCGATCTGGAAGCCGCGGTTCTTCGTCTTCCCAAGCACAAGGGACACACCGAGGATCGCCATCGCCGCGCTCGAGGCCGAGGCGTTCCTGGTCTGGCCTCAGCTCAAGCCGCGCGTGCTCGCGCGCAAGCTCGGCCTCGGCAAGGTACGCCGCATGCTGAAGGCACCTGCTCCTCGCGCGTGACTCGCGCGCATAGGCTTGCGCCCATGGTGGATGAGATGCCTCCAGCCGGCCCGGCGGCCGGGGTCCCGGGCGAGGAGCCGGGCGGGGCGCCTGCTGGCCGGCGGGCGCTGCCCGGCCTGCCGGATCCGGGCCGGTGCCTGGTCATGGGTGTGGTCAACGTGACACCTGACTCGTTCTCCGACGGCGGCGCCTGGTACGGGGCCGATGACGCGATCAGGCACGGTCTCGATCTTGTCGCGGAGGGCGCCGACATCGTCGACGTCGGCGGTGAGTCGACGCGCCCGGGCGCACAGCGGATATCGGCCGCGGAAGAACTCCACAGGGTCGGCCCGGTCATCAGCGCACTCGTCGCGGAGGGCGTGCCGGTCAGCGTGGACACGATGCGCGCGGAGGTGGCCGAGTTCGCGGTCGAGGCCGGAGCGCGCCTGGTGAACGACGTCAGCGGCGGCCTCGCCGACCCCGCCATGCCGCGCCTGGTGGCCAAGGCCGGGGTGCCCTACGTGGTCATGCACTGGCGCGGCCACAGTCACGACATGTACAGCCGCGCCGTCTACGAGGACGTCGCGGCTGAAGTCAGGGACGAACTGCGCCGCCGGGTGGAGACAGTGGTCGCCGAGGGCGTCGACCCGTCGCTGGTCATCGTGGATCCCGGTCTCGGCTTCGCCAAGCGTCCCGAACACAACTGGCGGCTCCTCACCCGCCTCGCCGTGATCGCCGACCTCGGCCCTTCGGGTGTCTTTCCCGTGCTCGTGGGCGCGTCGCGCAAGCGTTTCCTCGGCAGGCTGCTCGCGTCCGCGGACGGTAACCCGCGGCCGTTCTCCGCCAGCGACGACGCCACGGTCGCGGTGACCGCGCTCGCCGCGGCCGCGGGTGCCTGGTGCGTGCGGGTGCACAAGGTGCCGCCGAACGCGGACGCGGTCCGCGTGGCCGCGGCGTGGCGGCAGGCGGACCGCGGATCAGAGGGCGGTCATGGAGATCTCTGAGATCGCCGTGATCGAGGAGCTGAACGCCGAGTTCTACGCGGCGTTCGAAGCCGGCGACCTGGACCGCATGGCGCAGGTGTGGGCCGAGGACAAGGACGCGGGCGGCAGCGTCGTGTGCGTGCACCCCGGCGGCCCCATGGTCCGCGGCCGCGGCGCCGTGCTCAGGTCGTGGGCGCTGATCATGGCCAATACGTCGTACATCCAGTTCGTGCTCACCGACGTGCTGACCCAGATCTCGGGCGATATCGCGGTCCTGACGTGCAGCGAGAACATCATCACCGCGTCCGACGACGGTGGGGGTTTCGCCGCGGGTGGCAACGTCGCCACCACCAACGCCTTCGTCCGCACCGATGGCGGCTGGCGGCTGTGGCTGCATCACGGGTCGCCGGTCATGATGCGCGCGGAGGCGGAGGGGGAGTGACCGCCCCTCAGGCACCGGCGGACCGGATCGCCCTGCGCGGGCTGCGCGCGCGGGGTTACCACGGTGTGCACGAGCATGAGCGCCGCGACGGCCAGGACTTCGTCGTGGACGCCGTGCTCGGCGTGGATACCCGCCCCGCCGCGGCCGCCGACGACCTGTCACGTACGGTCGACTACGGCGCGGTGGCGACGAGGCTGACCGCCATCATCACCGGCGAACCCGTCCAGCTCATCGAGACGCTCGCGGCGCGCCTGGCCGAGGCTTGTCTGGCCGAACCCGCCGTGACGGAGGTGGAGATTACCGTGCACAAGCCGCAGGCACCGGTCCACGTCACCTTCGACGATGTCGCGGTGACCATCTCGCGGCGGCGGACATGACGGATGCCCGCCCCGCGCCCGCGCGGCCGGTGGCCGCACGCGCTCCCGGTGAACAGGCCGCTCAGCCGCTGGCCGCCGGTGTTCTGGCCGCGGGTGAACCGGCCGCCGGGCCGCAGCGCGTCGTGCTCTCGCTCGGCAGCAATCTCGGCGACCGCGCGCGGAACCTGCAGGGCGCGGTCGACGCGCTGTTCGACGCGCCAGACGTGAGTTTCGTCGCGGTCTCGCCGGTGTACGAGACCGAGCCGGTCGGCGGGCCGCCGCAGTCCGGCTACCTCAACGCCGTGCTGATCGGGGCGACCGCGCGCCCGGCGCTGACGATCCTCGACCTGATACAGGGCATCGAGGAGGCGTTCCACCGCACCCGCGAGGTCCGCTGGGGGCCACGGACGCTCGACATCGACATCATCACCTTCGGCGCGGAGGTCAGCGACGGCCCGAGGCTGATCCTGCCGCACCCGCGCGCGCACGAGCGCGCGTTCGTACTCGCGCCCTGGCTCGATCTTGACCCGGACGCCGAGATCCCGCACCGGGGACGCGTGGGCGATCTGCTCGCGAAAGCGGCCGGTGCGCCGATCCGGCGGCGGGATGACGTCACTATCCGGCCACCGGACTGATCGCCATGAAGCCTACGAAGATCCGGATGATCGTGTTCGTCGCCGTGGTGTGCGCGGCGGTGTCCTGGCTCGTCCTCAGGCTGGTCTACCGCGCACTGCCGCCGCTGCCATGGAGCGGCGTGCCCACGCTCGTCATCGTGGCATTCGCCGAGGCGTACAGCGGGATGCTGCTGCGCGCGAGGATCCTGCAGCGGCCGGGCACCAAGCCGGTGGAGCCGATCGCGGTCGCGCGGATGGCGGCGCTGGCCAAGGCGAGTTCCCTGGCCGCCGCCCTGATCGGGGGCCTGGCCGCCGGTTTCCTGATCTATGTCTCGGGCTCGCTGGATAAGGCCGTCCCCCGCAATGACGCTTTCGCCGCGGCCAGCACTCTGGCCGCCGCGGTCCTCCTCGCGGTCGCCGCGC
>DATFVJ010000159.1:0-5468 GCA_035260365.1 Streptosporangiaceae bacterium | reverse complement strand
CCCGCCTGTACGCGGCGGCGACGGGGGACGGCCGGCTCGACGTCGCCGTCTTCGACCGCGACCAGGAGGCCGCTGACGCGCTCTACCGGGTCTACCGCGGGCTGCGGTTGCGGCGCCAGGTCTCGCGCGGCGCGCCGCTGTCGTTCGAGCGGGCGATCGAACGCCGGGCGCTGCTTTACTACGCCGCGGCCGACGCCGGCGTGCGGACGCCGCGGGTGCGCGCGCTCGTACGGGTCGGGCCGGACACGGTCGCGCTGGCCTACACGCACGAAGAGGGGGTGGCGCTGGCGGCCGAAGCCGCCGGCCCGACCGGCCCGACCGACGCGCAGCTGCGGCGGGTCTGGGCCACGGTGCTGCGGCTGCACGCTCACCGCGTCACCCACCGGGCGCTCACCGCCGACCGCATCCTGATCAGGAGCGACGGCGACGTCGTGCTGCTCGATCCCGGCAACGGTGACGTGGCAGCGAGCGATCTGCAGCTGCGCCTGGATCTGGCCCAGCTGCTCGCCGAGTCCGCGCTCCTCGTCGGGCCGGACCGGGCGGCCGATGTAGCGCTCGGTGAGGTGGGCGGGGCGCGGCTGGCCGGCACGGTGCCGCTGCTGCAGCCGCTCGCCCTCTACCGCACCACCAGAGGCGCACTGCGGCACCGCCCCGCTGTGCTGCCCGCCCTGCGTGAGCGGCTGCTCGCCGCGCTGCCAGGCGGCGGCCAGGTCGCCCGCGTGCAGCTGGAGCGGGTGCGGCTGCGGACACTGGCCAGCCTGATCGGGGGCGTCGCCGCGGCGTACGTGCTGGCCGGCCAGCTCGCCAGGGTCAACCTGCTGCGGGTCGTGCGGCACGCGGACTGGCGCTGGACCCTGGCCGCGCTCGCCCTCTCAGCGCTGACGTACGCCGCCGCCGCGATCTCGCTTTCCGGCTTCGTGCTCGAGCGGCTGAGATTCGCGCGCACGCTTCTCGCGCAGATGGCCGCCTCCTTCGTCACGCTTGTCACGCCCGCGGCGGTCGGCGGCGCCGCGCTCAACATCCGCTATCTGCAACGCAGCGGGGTGTCGCCCGCGCGGGCGACGGCGAGCGTGGGCGCGGCGCAGGTCGTCTCCTTCCTGCTGCACGTGGTGGCGCTCGTGGTCTTCGCCGCTCTTACCGGCTCGGTGCACATCCATTCGCTCCAGCCGCCGACGTGGGCCTACGTCGTGCTCGCCGCGCTGCTGATCCTGGTACTCGCCACGATCGCTATTCCGCCTGGCCGGCGCCTGCTGCGCGCCCGCCTCACACCAGCGCTCGGCCAGGTGTTTCCCCGGATACTCGACCTGGCGCAGAACCCGCGCAAGCTGGCAGCGGGCTTCGGCGGCGCGCTCCTGCTCACCGCGCTCTACGTTGCCTGCCTCGAGGCCTGCGTCCGGGCGGTCGGTGGCTCGGTCCCCATCGTCGGCGTCGCCGTCGTCTACCTGTCCGGCACCGCCATCGCGGCGGCGGCGCCCACGCCCGGTGGGCTCGGCGCCATCGAGGTCGCGCTCTCCGCCGGGCTCACCGCCGCCGGGCTGCCAAGCGCCACCGCGCTCGGCGCCGTACTGCTGTTCAGGTTGCTGACCTTCTGGCTCCCGGTACCGGTCGGCTGGCTCGCCTTCAACTACCTGGAACGGCAAGGAGCGCTGTGACCTGGCCGGCGCGTTAATGGCCCTCGGTAATTTGCCCGAACGGCTCCGCAGGGTGCGCCAGTGCGCCAGTGCGCCAGTGCGCCAGTGCGCCGCGTGCGCCGCCTCAGTGTGAGTCGCGGCTGACCTCGGGGCCGCTCGAGCCGACCAGAAAGTCGAGATCCGCGCCGCGGTCGGCCTGCAGGACGTGGTCGATGTACAGGCGTGCCCAGCCGCGGGCCGGCCGCGGGTATGCGGCGGGCCCGGCCGCGCCCGGTCCCGCCGCGGCCGCACGCGCGGACAGTTCGGCGCTCGGCAGGTCGATGTCGATCCTTCTGGCCGCGACGTCGAGCATGATCGGATCTCCGGTGCGGACCAGGGCCAGCGGGCCACCCGCCGCGGCTTCCGGCGCGACGTGCAGCACCACGGTGCCGTAGGCGGTGCCCGACATCCGCGCGTCGCTGACGCGCACCATGTCCCGCACGCCCTTGGCCAGCAGCCGCGCGGGCAGCGGCATGTTGCCGACCTCCGGCATGCCCGGATAGCCCTTGGGGCCGCAGCCGCGCAGGACGAGGACGCTGCTTTCTTCGACGTCGAGGCCGGGGTCGTCCAGCCGGGCGCGGAGGTCTTCGACGCTGTCGAACACGACGGCGCGGCCCCGGTGCGAAAGCAGCGCGGGGGTGGCCGCGGATGGCTTGATCACCGCGCCGTCCGGGGCCAGGTTCCCGCGCAGGACGGCGATGCCGGCCGACTCCTGCACCGGCGCGGCGCGGCGGTGGATGACGGCCTCGTCGTATATTTCCGCGTCCGCGATGTAGTCGGCGAGCGGGCGGCCGGTCACGGTGACGGCCGTGGGATCGAGCAGGTCGGCGACCTCGCGCAGGACGGCGTGCAGGCCGCCGGCCCGGTACAGGTCGTCCATCAGGTACTTGCCTGACGGCTGGAGGTCGGCGATGAGCGGCACGTTCGCGCCGATCTCGAAGTCGTCCAGGGTCAGGCCGGCACCGAGACGCCCGGCGATCGCGAGCAGATGGATGACCGCGTTGGTGGACCCACCGCACGCGGCGATGGCCACGATCGCGTTGCGGAACGACCCGTGGGACAAGATCACGCTCGGCCTGCGGTCCTCGGCGACCATCTCGACGGCAAGACCGCCCGCGGCGTGCGCGCGTTCGAGCAGCCTGCTGTCTGGCGCGGGGATGGCGGCCGCGCCCGGCAGCGTGATGCCGAGGGCCTCGGCCATGACCGCCATGGTCGAGGCGGTGCCCATGGTGTTGCAGTGCCCCCTGCTGCGGATCATCGAGGACTCGGCCCGCAGGAACTCCTCCTGCGAGAGGGTGCCCGCCCTGACCTCCTCGCTCAGCCGCCACACGTCGGTGCCGCAGCCGAGCGGCGCGCCGCGGAAGTGGCCGGTGAGCATCGGCCCGCCCGGCACGACGAGAGCAGGCAGGTCGACGGAGGCGGCCGCCATGAGCAACGCGGGAATCGTCTTGTCGCACCCGCCGAGCAGGACGGCACCGTCGACCGGGTTGGCGCGGATCATCTCCTCGGCGGCCATAGCGGCCAGGTTGCGGAAGAGCATCGCCGTCGGGCGCAGCTGTGTCTCGCCGAGCGCGGGCACCGGCAGTTCGAGCGGGACGCCGCCTGCCTCCCAGACGCCCGCCTTCACGCTGGCCGCGACCTCGCCGAGGTGGCTGTTACACGGGACCAGGTCCGAGGTGGTCGTGACGACCGCGATGTGCGGGCGGCCGTCGAACGCGTGGCCGGGAAGACCGCGCCGCATCCAGGCCCGGTGGATGAAGGCGTTCCGGCCGGCGCCCGCGTACCACGCCTGGCTGCGCCTTGTGGTGGTCATCGCCGTCCCCTTCCGTCCGCCCGTCCGCGGCGCATCCCGCGGGGGCGCCGCGACCACGCCGGCCGGACTCTACAGTCCGGCGAGCAGATCGGTCTCGGTGATTCCTGGTCCCTGGCCGTCGCGGATGAACCACTCGGTGCCGAACGCGAACCTGAAGCTGTCGTCGGGCAGGGCGAGGAAGAACGACTCCTCGCCGATCTGGCTCGCGTGCGCGCGCATGGCCCGCCGCTTGTGTTCGACGTACGGCGAGACGTCAACGGCGGCGGTGATCAGCGACTCGGGCTTGCCGAACTCGCTGGCGTCGCCCACGTCGGGCAGCTCGATATTGGCCGTGGCGGCCTGCTCGGCGAGCGCGCGCATGCCTCGTAGCACGTGGTCGCGGTTCATGGTGCTCTGGTACACCCGCGCCGTCCCGGCCAGCTGAGCCGCGCGCAGCCCGACCCTGTGCACCTGGATGTGGTCGGGGTGGCCGTAGCCGCCGTTGTCGTCGTAGCAGGTCAGCACGTCGGCGCGTTCCTCGTCAAGGACCGCGGCCAGCCGCCGCGCCGCCTCGTCGACCGGTGCCGTCCAGAACGATCCTGGCGCATCGTTGGCGGGCGTGCCCATCATCCCCGAGTCCGCGTAGCCGAGGAACTCGAGCCGGTGCGCGCCGAGTATGTCCGCCGACGCCCGCGTCTCCGCCACGCGGCGCTGCCACAGTTCCTCACCGCCGGGCAGGAATCCGGCGGGTACCTCACCCTGCTCGCCGCGCGTTGCCACCACGAGCACCACGCGGTGGCCCTCCTCGGACGCCTTGCGCATCACCCCGCCGCACGCGATGCACTCGTCGTCGGGATGGGCGTGGAACGACACCAACGTGGCCATGCCGCGACGCTACCCCAGGCATCTGTTCACCCGTCGCGGCGCCTGGCGAGCAGCCGCCGCTTCGTCCGTCCGCTGCCTGGCACGTCCTCCTGGCGGACGGCCTCGAAGCCGGCGCCGAGAAGACTCGCGGGCTCCCCCGCGCCCAGGCACCATTCGGCCGGCATGCCAGGCCGGGCCCGCCGCGCGGCGGCCGTGAACGCTTCCCAGCCGAGCAGGCCGCCTGGTGCCACCGCCGCGGCAGCCCGGGCGAAGACCGCCGGGTCCCAGTAGCCGGTGCAGAGTACCAGCGCGTAGCGGCCCGGCTGCGGCCCCCACGCCCGCAGATCGGCCTGCACCAAGGTGATCAGGTCACCGAGCCCGCGCCGCTGCGCCTCCCGGCTGAGCAGGCCGAGTGCCACGTCAGACACGTCCACCGCGGTGACCCGCCGCCCCGCCCCCGCGGCCAGCAGCACGCTGCCCGACCGCCCGCACGCCAGGTCCGCGACCGGCCCCTCGGGCAGCGGCATGGCCAGCGCGCGCATAGCGAGTGGATGCGGCTCGAACAAGGCGAAACCCTCTTCGTACCTGGCATTCCATTTGAGCCGGTCCGGGTGACCGGCGAGATCCGCGGGAACGTGCTGCACGCTGCGCACATTAGCTCACGCGGCCGGAGTTGGACGCGGGACCCGGCTGGTCGCCGCCACCGTGCCCACCTCGCGGCATTCAGGTAGGCGACGTTGCCCTTGTGGCTGCCCGGTGCCGCCGCGATGCTGTACCGGATGGACACCGCCGCAATAGTGGATGAGCTGGCCAGGCTGGTCGCGGCGCACTACGTGTTTGCCGACGTCGGGCGAGGAGATCGGCCGGGTGCTGACCCGCCGGATGGCGGAGGGCCGGTACGCGGGCGCCGCCGACGAAGCCTCGCTGGCCCCGCTGGTCACCAAGGATCTGCAGGCGGTCAACGGCGACAGGCATCTGCGGCTGCTTCACCGCGCCGACGAGGTCCCCGCGTCCGGCGACGACGCCGCGGAGATGGCTGCGCTCGCGCGGCATGCGGGCCTCAACTGTGGCGGCATCGCCCGGGTCGAGCGGAGTGCCGGCCGGCGACGCGCTCCGCGCCGCGTACCGCGCCGCGTACCGGC
>DATFVJ010000158.1:0-6799 GCA_035260365.1 Streptosporangiaceae bacterium | reverse complement strand
CATTGGCACCATCTTTGAGGTTGCCCCGCTTGGCGTGTACGTCCAGTTCCGCGATGATCAGGAGTTCTATCCGTTCCCGTGTCAGGAACTCAGCCTTTCCCCATAGGCCACTGGCCGCAGTTGCTGGCCAGCTCGCGGCGCGCCGAGCGGTCCTCAACGGGCTTGTTGTGTTGCAGCGGCCGGGGGTGTGACTCCCAGCGCTAGTTGTCACCTAGTGGCTGCCGCGTGCAGGACATCTGTGCGGGGTTCCCAGCGAGAGTTGTCACCGTTTCCCAGAGTTTGTTGTCACCGATCGGCTTTCCCAATGGTGTCATCACCAGTCCAGGGGGGGTGTTGCCACCTGCTCAGCGCGACGGGTGCCGATTGGCGTGGGAGCGCCGTCCGCCAGTAGAGGTTCCGGGGTGAGGTACACGACGGCTGGGAAGCGGGAGCGCTTACTCACCTCAGGCGAAAGGCCCGAAGCTAGGCTGTCCGCATGTCGGATTTCGTGGTGAGTGAGTGCTACGACGCCGCCCGCGTCGAGATCGTCAGCGCTCGCGATCCAGTCTCGCTGCAAGCAAGCGCCGCCCGTAAAGCCAGCTTGAAGGCGGATCTCGCGACAGTGGCCGCCGCGGGGACGACGGGTGTCTTCACCGGAGACGTGGAAGTCACCATCGAGTGGTTCGTCTCCCAACAGGTCCGCTACGGCACGCACATGGTCGCTGACCTCGACAACATCGTGAAGCCGCTACTCGATGCGGTCACGGGCCCCGATGGCGTGATGATCGACGACAACCAAGTGCAGTCCCTGCGAGTCTCGTGGCTCGACCCGGGCGATCCGAGGGTGAGGTTCCGTCTGACTTTGGAGGCGCTCTCGCCAGACGAGTACCGGCCGAGGAAAGAACTGTTCTTTGTCGAATTCTCACTCGAACGTTGCTTCCCGATTCTTGTGGGAAAGTCGCCTGAGACCGTCGGCCTGTTCGTGCATGCCGTGGACAAGATGCTCCAGGGGCGGCAGGAACTCGTCGCCTCCGGCATGGCTGGGCTGGACGCAGACGGTCTGCTTCCCGTTCAGCGTTTCTTTCCGAGAAGCAGGCTCGGTCGTTTCGTCGTTCGGCCAAGCGCGGACTTTCTCTGATCGTGGTGACAGGTATCGCTGGGATGTGACAACTATCGCTGGCAGTCACAGGGGGCAATGTGACCCATCATCGAAGCACGACGCCAAACTCGATGCCCAAGTGCCAAACATCGTGCAAAGTCACAACCCTAATCGAGGCCTGCGGCCCGCAGCGCGTGCGCTACCGCGTCAGTGGTCACTCCATCGCGCGACCAGCATGCGGCGCACAGCAGCCGGAGCGCGTCGATGGGATCGCCCGATCCGGTCAGCTCGATTCGTGCGCCTGCTCCGGCGGCTCCGGCGGCGCTCGCGCCGCGGTCCACCCAGCGCGCCTGCCAGCCGTTGCACCGCAGCGGCTCGCCGCCGCCGCTTGGCAGCGGATGCGGCTCGAGCAGGCCGGACAGGTCCGCGGCCAGGTAGGACGGGCGCTGCTGGCCAGGTGCGAGCACTACGTCGGACGGGCGGCTCACGCCGGTGAGGACGAGCAGGCTGTCCGCGTCCACCCGGTTGGCGCCCTCGATGTCGGTGTCCAGCCGGTCGCCGACGATCAGCGGGCGGCGTGCCCCGGTGCGCAGCAACATTTCCCTGTGCATGGCCGGCTCCGGCTTACCCGCCACGATCGGCTGTTTCCCGGTCGCCACCGCGATCACCTGGACGAGCGCGCCGTTGCCCGGCTGGCGGCCCCTGGTCGAGGGCAAGGTCGCGTCGGAGTTGGACGCCACGAACAGCGCACCCGCCGCCACCGCGAGCGCTCCTTCGGCGAGCAGCGGGTAATCAATGGTCCGCTGGTAACCCTGGACCACCGCGGCCGGGTGATCGAAGGCCGTCGTCACCGGGCGGAGCCCGCGCTCGCGCACGGCCAGCCGCAGGCCGGTCCCGCCGACGACGAGCACGGGAGATCCTTGCGGCAGCCGTTCGGCAAGAATTCTCGCCGCAGCCTGCGCGGAGGTGATCACCGACCCGGCCCGGACCGGCACGCCCAGGTCCGCGAGCTGCTCGCCGATGGCGCGGGGGGTGCGCGAGGCGTTGTTGGTCACGTACGCCAGCGCCATGCTGGCCGCCGCCTTGGCCAGCGCCTCCGCGGCACCGGGGATCCCGGTACCGCCCAGGTACAGCACGCCGTCCAGGTCGAGCAGCGCGGTGTCATAGGCCTCGCTGAGCGGGCGCGGGCAGGAACGCAGGCCGGGCGTTTTTCTGGGCGCCCGGCTGGCCGCCGTGGGCTCCGGGGGCCCGGCCGCGGGGGACCCGGCCGCGGGGGACCCGGCCGCGGTGAGCCCGGGCGCGGTGAGCCCGGGCGCGGTGAGCCCGGGCGCGGGCGGCCTGGCCGCGGGGGGCCCGGGCGTCTGCTGGCCGGTCACCCGCGCTCGAGTGAACGTAGCGTGGCCCGCACACCGCGCAGTGCGGTGGTGTAGTGCCGCACGTGCGGGCACATCGCGGCGGCGAGGGCCAGATGGCCGGCCGCCGCGGCCGGGTCGCCGGCCCGGGCCAGGGACAGGCCCAGGCCGAAGCGCGCATAGTCGTCGGACGGGCTGCTTTCCACGATCCGGCGGAAGCTCTCGGCGGCCGCCGCGTACCGGCCGGTGTCGAACTGCGCGCGGGCGAGCGCCTCGGTGATGCTGCGCGAGGTCGGCTCGGCGGCCGCCGCGCGCTCGAGAAGCTGCGCCGCGGCCGCGGGGTTGCGCTGCTTGAGCAGCTCAAGACCGCGGCGGTACCAGGTGTACACGTCCCCGTCTGGCGCGCCGGGCAGGCGGGCGGCGTCTGCTGGCGAGGGGTCCGTGCGGGAATCCCCGCTGTCGCCCGATCCTTGTGACATGTGTGCAGACCTTTCCTCATGACAGGCACCCGCGAGAGAGCCAGCCCAGTCGCGGTAAGCCACATGGCGGAAACCTTCGGCCGCCCGTCCTGCGGGAGCCTGCCGGTCTCGTGCTCGCGCCGTTCCGCGGGGTGCGCTACGCGCCCGGGCGCGTGAGCGGCCTCGCGGCGGTCACCTCTCCACCGTACGACGTCCTCGGGGCCGTGGCCGCCGCCCGGCTCAGGGACGCGGACCCGCACAACGTGGTCCGGCTGACGCTGCCCGTCCCCGTGGCAGGCGAGGGCCCGCCGGACAGCCGTTACGGTGCCGCCGGGCGCACCCTGCGCGAGTGGATCGCGGACGGCGTCCTCGTCCCTGACTCTCCCCCGGGCCTGTACGTCTACGAGGAGCGCGTGGTGGGCGAGCTGGCCGCCCCGTCGCGCGATGCGCCGCCCGGGGCGCCGCCGCGGCGTGCGGCGGTCGGGCGCCCGGCGCTGCAGCGCGGGCTGATCGGCGCGGTCGCCCTGGCCCCCCCGGCGGCGGGGATCGTGCTCCCGCACGAGGGCGTGACGCCGGTCGTGGTCGCTGACCGGTGCCGGCTGATGGAGGCCACAGCGGCCAACCTGGAACCGATCTTCCTGATCTACGAGGGCGGCGGCGCCGCGAGCCAGCTTGTGGACGAGGTGGCCGACAGCCAGCAGCCGACCATCGAGGCCGTCACCGACGGCGTGACCCACCGGCTGTGGGCGGTGACCGACCCGGCACGGGTCGCCGCGGCCGCCGGCGACCTGGCGAAGCGGCAGGCGCTGATCGCGGACGGGCACCACAGGTACGCCGCGTACCTCGAGCTGCAGGCGCGCAAGCACGCGGCCGGCCTCGGCGGTGGCCCGTGGGACTACGGCCTGGCGCTGCTCGTGGATTCGCGGGCCTACCCGCCGCACATCGACCCGATCCACCGGGTGATCTCGGGCCTGCCGCCGGCCAGGGCGGCCGAGCTTGCCTGCGCGGCCTCCACCGTCCGCGCGCTGCCGCCCGGCACCGGCCTCCACGCCGCCCTGCGCATCCTGGGCGAGGCCGCCCACCCACTGGCGGCAGAGCCCGGCCGCACCCCGGCGGCGGAGGCCCCCGGCGGCCACCGCAACGCGTTTCTGCTGGCCGGGGACGGCCGTTACCGCCTGCTCACCGATCCGGATCCGGCGCGGCTTGCCTCGGCCGCGCCCGCCGGGCACAGCGAGCGATGGCTGCGGCTCGACACGTCGGTGCTGCACGAACTGTTCATCAAGCAGATCTGGGGGATCCGCGACGAGCAGACCGCGGTGCGCATGGTGCACCACGACGCTGCCGCCGCGATCGCGATCGCGGCGGCAGCGCCGGGCGGCACGGCTGTGATCTGCAATCCCGTGCTTGAACGCGAAGTGGTCGCGCTCGCCGCGCGCGGGGAACAGATGCCGCGCAAGTCGACCTCGTTCCGGCCAAAGCCACTGACCGGGTTGGTGATGCGGGCGTTCGCGTATGGTTAGACACTGGTTGCGGTCTTCCGTAACGGGCCGCCCAGGGCCCCCGACGGTTGGCGGCGGCGTACCGGGTGGTCGGACCTGGACGGAGGAATCTCCATGACCAAGCAGGCACAGCCACCACCGCCGGGCGACAAACCCACGCCCACCGCACCGCCACCCCCGCCAACCTGGCGTAACTGGCTGTGGCCGATCGCCATCGCGGCGGCGTTTGTGCTGTTTTTCGTGCTGCCGGCGTTGCACACCGCGCCGCGCGTCAATCTGACCTACACGCAGTTCCTGACCGATGTCAACGCGCACAAGGTGAAGACGGTCAACATCCAGTCGACGGGCCAGACGACGGGCACGCTGAGCGACGGCCACACGTTCACCACGGTCATCCCGGTGCAGCTCGCCAGCTCCAGCCTGCTGAACCAGCTTGAGGCGAACAACGTCCAGATCGTCGCGTCCGTACCCGGGCCGTCGTTCGGCGCCCAGGTCTTGTCGTGGGCGCTCGTCCTGCTGCCGCTGCTGATATTCGGCTGGCTGTGGATCCGGCTCTCCCGCGGCGCCGCGGGCCAGCTCCAGGGCATCATGGGAGTCGGCCGGTCGAGAGCGAAGGTGTTCGACGCCGAACGGCCCGAGACGAAATTCTCCGACGTCGCGGGGTACGAGGGCGCGAAGGCGGAGATCGCCGAGGTGGTCGACTTCCTCAGGCAGCCGGAGAAGTACCAGCGCGCCGGGGCGAGCACGCCGCGGGGGGTGCTGATGATCGGGCCGCCTGGCACGGGCAAGACCCTGATCGCGCGCGCGGTGGCGGGCGAGGCCGAGGTCCCGTTCTTCTCTGTCGCGGGTTCCAGCTTTGTCGAGCTGTTCGTCGGCGTGGGCGCGGCCCGGGTGCGTGACCTGTTCGCCGAGGCGCGCAAGCGCGCTCCCGCCATCATCTTCGTGGACGAGATCGACGCCATCGGGTCCCGGCGCGCGGGAACTGGAGTGGTGGTCGCCAACGACGAGCGGGAGCAGACGCTCAACCAGTTGCTGTCGGAGATGGACGGCTTCGACTCCTCGTCGGGCATCGTCGTGCTGGCGGCCACGAACCGGCCCGAGGTGCTCGATCCCGCGCTGCTGCGGCCGGGCAGGTTCGACCGCCAGATCACCATTCCGCTGCCCAACCTCACCGAGCGGCAGGCAATCCTGGCTGTGCACTGCCGCGGCAAGAAGCTCGCCGGCGACGTGGACCTCAGCGTGGTCGCGCGCGGCACACCCGGGTTCTCCGGCGCCGATCTCGCCAACCTGGTGAACGAGGCGGCGATCAACGCGGTGCGCGGCGGCCGCGACGTCCTGACCGCCGCCGACTTCGACCAGGCCAGGGACCGGATCCTGCTCGGCCGGCGGGAAAGCTCCAACGTGCTGCTGCCCGAGGAGAAACACGCGGTAGCCGTGCACGAATCCGGCCACGCACTCGTCGCCGCGCTGTCCGACCACGCGGACCCGGTGGCGAAGGTGACCATCCTGCCCGCCGGCATGGCGCTCGGGGTGACCGAGCAGCTTCCGCTCGTCGAGCGGCACCTGTACGGCGAGGACTACCTGCACGACAGCCTCGCGGTCCGCCTCGGCGGCCGCGCGGCGGAACTCGTCGTGCTCGGGCAGGGCTCGACCGGGGCGGCGAACGACCTCGCCCAGGCCACCGACCTCGCGGTGAAGATGGTGCGCGAGTTCGGCCTGTCGTCCGCGGTCGGCCCGGTCGGTTACCCGGTCGGTGGGTCGGTGTTCCTCGGCGGAGGCGGCACGGAGGTGTCGAGCCGCCCGTACGCGGAGCAGACGCAGGCGGCGATCGACGCCGAGGTGGCGCGCCTGCTGCGCGAGGCCGAGCGGCGCGCCACTGATCTGCTCAAGGAGCACCGCGACTATCTCGATCGCCTCACCAACCTGCTGACCGAGCAGGAGACGGTCGACGGCTCCGTCGTCTACGCGCTTGTCGGCCGGCCACAGGTGGCTGACAAACCGGGCGGGGTCGACGTGGCGCCGCACCGGGCCGCGCCGCAGGCGGCGGCGAGCGCGGTGCCACCGCCCGGCGGGCAAGGTCCAGGCGTGAGCGCCGCCGAGCCTGCCGCACGCAGCGCCGCAACCGGGCACCACGCCACGGCCAGCGACTCCAAGGGGCCCGAACGCTGACGGGCCAAGCGACGCCACGCCCGATGCGGAATCCATTCGCTAGCTGGCTCGCGTGGTCCTCGCCGCCTGACACCGGCCGCGGACGGCCTGTCTGCGAGGATGGGGGGCATGAGCAGTGAGGCGGCGCACTTCCGTGGAACACCCGGCAGCCCCAGGGCTGACGGCTTGTCTGTGGTCACCGAACTGGGGCATGAGGTGTTCCAGATCGACACCCGGATGGCGGGATACGAGGGCATCACCGCG
>DATFVJ010000157.1:0-5810 GCA_035260365.1 Streptosporangiaceae bacterium | reverse complement strand
CGGGCTCGGGCGACGGATCGCTTCGATCGTCGGCCGTCTCCTGCTCCGCCCGTAGCTGCTGGCCCGCCTGGAGGCTAACGCCCGGCGAAAGCCTCACCAGGTCCTCAGTCTCCTTCGCCACGCCGGCTGCAACGACGGTGCCCTGGTCGTCGAAGACCTTGACGCGCGAATCGGGCAACTGCCCCCGCAATCGGATTTGGCTCATGCAGGGCGTGACCGGCTGCACGATCGTCGGTGGACTGAGCATGATCGCCGCTTCCTACCGGTCAAGCCTCACGCACTCAGGTGTCGAGAGCGAACACCGGTGCGTTTGTTCCCATCGAGACTCCGACGATAGCTGTTCGCGCCAGGTAGCACTAGTGGACAAGCCTGGTGGGACTGGACGTATGGTTCTCAGTTATTTTGGCCCCGCCGTTCACTGGCAGGTCTCAACGAATCTGGTCCGAGCGCGGGTTCCTCGGCCCTACCGACAAGGCGGTTCACCAGCACAGACTCGACTGAACAGTAGAAGTCGATCTTCGATGCATTTAGTCAATTGCCCGGATCGGACCGGATTGGATGAGAAGAGGCGCTCTGGCGAGAAGGGACACGTGCGAGGTTCTCTTTCACCGAGTTGTCCGGAAGGATAAGTCACGGACAAACCATTATGAGAAGAGGTCATGTTTTTGAGAACCTACACGCGAGGCGGGGTCAGATCGCGATGCGCACGGCGCCCACGTACACGCCCCAGTAGACGGGCTCTACGTGCACTGACTCGCCGAAGTTGGGCGCGTCGATCATCAGCCCGTTGCCGATGTACAGTCCGACGTGGCCGAGGTCGGAGTAGAAGAACACCAGGTCGCCTGCCTGGAGCTGGCTCCTGGAGATGTGCACGCCCGAGGTCCACTGGTACCCAGTGTAGTGCGGCAACTGGATCCCGATCTGCTCGTAGGCCCACATGACAAGGCCGGAGCAGTCGAAAGTGGCCGGCCCCGCGGCGCCCCACACGTACGGATCGCCCTGCACGGTGAGCGCGTAACGGAGCGCCCTGGCGCCGAGGCTGTCACCCACCGGTGCCGCGACCGGGAAGGTGCCGGTCTGGCTCGCGATTTCGAGCGCCTTCTTGTACGCGGAGCTCTCGATCAGATTGATCTTGCTCTGAATCAGGTTCCGTTGCGCGCCCATCTGCTTGACGAGGCTTGCGACCTGCCGGGACTGTTGCTGTGCTGTCGCCTGCGCCCGGCTCGCGGCCGCCTGCGCGGTCTGCAGGCTGTGCAGCACCGCGCCGTTCTCCGACTGCAGATGAGCCATGATCGATGCCCGGTCGATGAAGCCTTGCGGATCGCTCGACGTGGCGAGCGACAGTGTCGGGTCGTAGCCGCCGGTCACGTAGCTCTCTGCGGCGATCTGGCTGACCCTTTGCACACCGCCCGCGAGTGCCATCGAGTCGCGCGCCGCCGTCTGGCCGGCGGCTTTGGCGGCGTTCCGCGTTTCGCTCAGCCTGACCCGCAGGCCGTCGTACTGCTGGCTGAGCGAGTCGATCTGGTGCGCAAGGAGCCGCGCCTGGGCGACAAGCTCGTTGAAGCTCGGCTGTGGCGCGCCCGGCTGTGCGTCACCCGACGTCAGCGGCAGCACGAGGCTGAACGCGACGAGCGCGGTAGCGAGCACCGCAGCCCGGTGCCACAGCCGGATCGGCAGACCGCTGGCGCGGTGCGAGCGCTCCACTCAGGCCTCTCCTCTCCTTCGCCGCCTACCGAGTTAGCTGACGGGTTCGGGCCGGAGCAGCCCTACCGAGGTACGACCGGACCGCGTCGCTCCTGCGGATTCACCCCGGGGAAGGTTGGGTCCCCGGCTCCCTGGCACGCCGACGGCAAGGCCGCGTACCTGGGATTCGGCGGGTCACGTTGCGTCACCGCGGGAGCGGAGCGCAGCAGATGACAACAGCGCTGGACATTAATGGATGTTGCGCGTGACGCTCAACCTGAACGGTGAAAATTTTTGGCCTGGACAACCAACCTGGCCGTCGGGCTGGCTTTTGCCACAGCTCACGCTCCGCGCCCTGTCCGCCCGGCCGGTCAGGGCCGTTTGCGTGTCTGCGCAGGTCAAAGACTCTCTAACGGCGCCTTACCCGTCGTGTGACCTGCGCGTGATGTGCGGGAACCGGACCTCACCGCCACACCCAGCACGGTTCGTCGCCGAACTATAACGGTAAGTAATGTTACGTTGCGCATCTGATTTCCGCGATCCATCGGCTCCGCCAAAGCCCATCCAGGACTGGCCCAAGGCCCACCCCGAAGGCGTCGCCCAAGCGCAGGACGCTGGTTTTGCCCGCGCGGGTAACGTGTGCCGGGCGATGGACTACACGATCAGGCGGGCGCGTACCCGTGACGTCCGTGCGATCCGCGGGCTTGTGGACGCCAACGCGGACTCGGGCCGGCTGCTCGGTAAGGACACCGTGACGCTCTACGAGGACGTGCAGGAGTTCTGGATCGCAGAACGAGCGGCGGACGCGACGGTCGTGGGATGCGGTGCGCTGCACGTGATGTGGGAGGACCTCGCAGAGATCCGGACCATCGCGGTGGCCGAGTCCTGCCGTGGCCACGGTGTTGGGCACCGGCTCGTCGGCGCGCTCCTCGCGACAGCGCGCGAACTGGGTGTCCGCCGGGTGTTCGTGCTCACGTTCGCGACCGGCTTCTTCGCCCGGCATGGTTTCCAGGAGATCGAGGGAACCCCGGTGTCTCCCGCGGTGTACGCGGAACTGCTGCGCTCCTACGACGCGGGTGTCGCCGAGTTTCTCGACCTTGACCGGGTGAAACCGAACACGCTCGGCAACACCCGTATGCTCCTGCATCTCCATGCGGCCGATCGGCCGCGCCGCCCGTAACCAGTTGACACAGTTGCGGATCTCGGGTTTTCCCGGTGGTCGATGGCCTTTGGGCGCCGCGGGTGGCGCCCAGGGCATGTCCCGCAGATCTCTGGCGGCGCGGATCGGCGCCCAGACGACGACCGGCGGCGTTGTCGTCGTCGCCGATACGAACCAGTATCGGCTCCTCGAAGACAAGCACCGCCTGGCCGGACCGCCGCCTGGCCCTGCTGGCTTACGATGGCGCCCGCATCCACCAAGATCTACGGGACACACCCCTAACGAGCCAGGGCGAGCCGGGTCAGAGCAGGCGGAGCTGGCGGCCGGACGGGTGGCGGCGCACTGCTGGTGCGGTCCGCGTGGTCAGGTCCGGGCTGATCGCCGTCAGGAACGGTGAGGGGCCTGCCGCCCGTTCGCCGGCGCCCGGACGGCGCCGCGCCCACGTGAGCAAGAGCCTGGTCCGTGCGCGCGTCATGCCGACGAAGAGCAACCGCCGCTCCTCGTCGGGCGCGGCACCGGGCAGCCGGAGCGGCAGCAGGCCGTCCTCGCAGCCGGCCACGAACACGACGGGAAATTCCAGGCCCTTGGCGGCGTGCAAGGTGAGCAGCGCGACCACCTCGGCCCGCGGGTCTGCGGCGTCGGCCTCCGCGCCCAGCGCGACCTCGGTCAGGAACCGGACGAGGTCGTCGCCGCAACGGCGGGCGAGCGGCAGCAGGACCTCCGCCGCCGCGCGCGCGTCGGTGGCTTCAGGCGCGGCGGCCGGCAGTATGGCGGTGGCCACACGGGCGGCGGCGCGCAGCCGCGTCTCCACGGACATGGCCCCTTCCGCCGCGCCCACGTCGGCGGGAGCCGGGCCGTCCGGCTGGCTCGTCAGCCGCAGTTCGCGCACGAGCAGATGAACTCCCGGCCGGTCGGCGAGCCGGTCGTGCGAGCGTTTCTGGAACGGCAGACCCGCCCGCGTCAGCGCCTGCATGAGCGGGCCAGCCTGCGCGTCGGTCCGGTACAGCACGGCGATGTCGCCGAGGCCGAGGCCGCCGTGACCGTGGCCGTCGGCCCGCCCTGAATCCAGCGAGTGGAACGAGGAGCCGCCGAGCAGCCCGTCGATGGCCTCGGCGATCCACGCGCCCTCCGCCTGCTGGTCGGCGGACTCGTGCAGCGTGATCGGCCCCGCCGCACGGGGATCTGAGGTTACGGCGCGAAGCTCGCGGCCCGGGACGAGCGTGGCCGGCGCGATCGCCTGCAGTGCCCCGGCCACGATGGCCGGGCCGGACCGGTAGTTGGTGGTCAGCACGGTGGTCTCCGCGCCCGGGTAGTCGTCGCGAAAGCGCAGGAAGAACCCGACGTCAGCGCCGCGGAATCCGTAGATCGCCTGATCCGGGTCGCCGATGACGGCCAGGCCCTCGCCGTCCGCGCGGGCCAGCAGCCCCAGGAGCGCGTACTGCGCCGCGTCGACGTCCTGGTATTCGTCCACGCTGATCTGCGGCCAGCGCTCGCGGTAGCGCCGTGCGAGCGGCGGCTCGTCGCGCAGCAGGCCGCCCGCGAGCTCGACGAGGCCGTCGAAGTCCACCAGGCCGCGGGCAAGGAGCGCCTTGCGGAAACTTTCCCGGAGCGGGTCGCCGCCCGGCGCCCGGCCGACCTCGGCGAGCATTCTGCGGCCCTCGGGCTGCGACCCGGCCAGCTCCGTCGCCACGGCCAGCTGCGCGGCCTCATCCGCGACGCCGAACCCTGCTGGCAGCCCCGCCCGGTCATGCTGCTCCCGCAAGATCATGAACCCGAGGCCGTGGAACGTGGTGATCGTGATCAGCGGCGCCGAGCCAGGGATGAGGACGGCCAGCCTGCTGCGCAGTTCCTGCGCGGCCCGCCGGGTAAATGTGATGGCGAGGAAGTGACGTGGGTCGATGCCGTGCCCGCCGGCCAGGTACGCGATCCGGTGCGTCAGCGTCCGGGTCTTACCGGTGCCCGGCCCCGCGATGATCAACAGCGGGGTCGCCGCGGCCGCCGCCGCGCGCTGGTCCGGGTCCAGCCCGCCGAGGACCGAGGACTCCCCGGGTGGTGGGGACACCGAGCTATCTGGGGAGACCCCAGACCCCGGTAGCCCGGGATCCCCCCGCACGAGTGGATGCCGCATCCGCGGCAGCCGTTGCGGATCAGCGTTATCCCGCACTCCGGCGTTATCCCGCACTCCGGCGTTATCCTGCACTCCGGCCGGGCTGTCGGGCTCGAACAGCACGGGGACGCTCCCCGACCGCCGGATCTCGGCGGGCAGCAGCAGCCGGATCGAGCCGTACTCGCCGTCGTACCCGGCTTCGGTGCGGACTTCGCCGCGGCGGAGCCGCGAGATCGCCTCGCCGAGCAAGGTGCCGCCGGCCGTTGCTATCTCACTGACCGGCACGTCGCGCAGAATGGCGAGTTCGGGCCCGAGGATGCGCACTAACCTGGCCACCTCGCCGGCGACCCGCTTGCTCTTCGGCCCAGGGCCGAGAATCTCCGAGACGATCTGCGGCAACTGCACGAGATTCCAGCAATCCGCCGCGCCTGGCGGGCGGAAGCCGTGCGGCCGGTCGGCCAGTTCGGCCACCCGGTGCAGCACGCCCACCGTGAGTGGCTTTCCGCATTCCGGGCAGTTGCCGCCGCAAGCACGCGTCTGCGCGGGTGTGTAGCGCACACCGCACTTGCGGTGCCCGTCCAAGTGGTACTTGCCCTCTTCAGGAAAGAATTCGACCGTGCCCGCCAGACCGTCGCCCGTTTGCAGCGCACGCCTGATCGCGAAGTAGTCCAGACCGGTCTCTAGCGCCGTCGCTTCACGCCCAAGCATTGGCGGCGAGTGTGCGTCGGAGTTGCTCACGAGCCGATACGAGTCGAGTACAGAGCACATCCAGTTCATAGGCGGGTCAGAGGAGAGCCCGGTCTCGATGGCGAACACGTGCCCGGCAAGATCTGCGTAACACTCCGCGACCGTGTCGAAACC
>DATFVJ010000156.1:0-4556 GCA_035260365.1 Streptosporangiaceae bacterium | reverse complement strand
CAACGGTTACCCACGGGGCGCCGCCCCGCTCGCCCGACACCGGCCGCCACATCCGCGCCAGCCGCGCCAGGGCCCTGGTTTCCGCCGATACCGGGCATGTGGCTTGGAGGTAGGGCTCCACTGCCCACCCGAAAACATCATTTTCCCGCCCGGTTTGTCCGGATACGGTGACAGTTTCGGGTGGGAAGTGGAGTCTGCGCCCCAATGCGGGATCCCCCCGCAGGAGCGGTTGCCGCATCCGCGGCAGCCGTTCGGGATCATTCGCCCTCCAGGACGCAGACGAGATTGTGCTGTAGGCATGGGCCCGAGGCGGCGTGGGCAAGTGCGCAGGCCGCGGAGCCGTCGAAGATCCGGGCAGCAGCCTCGCCGATCCTGATCAAGCCCGTCGCCATGACCGGGTTCGCGCCGAGCGGGCCGCCTGACGGGTTGACGAGGACGTCGCCGGCGAGGCCGAGCGCATCTCGGAGGATCAGCTCCTCGTGGCTGAACTGGGCGTGCAACTCGGCCACGTCCGGCCTAGCAGCCCCGGCGGCCCCAACAGACCCCACCGCCCTCACAGACCCGGCGGCCCCAACGGCCCCAACGGTCCTCACAGACCCCACAGACCCTACGGCCTCCACGGCTCCGGCGGCTCTTACAGACCCGACAGCCCCGGCGGATCCCAAAGAACCCAAAGAACCCAAAGAACCCGAAGAGCCGGCGGACGCGGCGCGCGCCGCTTGGGCGGTCGACGCCGATTGTGTCAGGTCACGGACGCCCGGGTAGTGCGCCTCGATCCGGTGGTCGATGCCACGGATCCAGGCCGGCCGCTCGCGTAGCCGGCGCGCCAGGTCTCCCGCGGCGAGCACGATCGCGGCGGCGCCGTCGGTGATGGGAGCGCAGTCCGCGGGCCGCAGCGGGGTTACCGCGTGCGGCTGCGCGAGCACCTCGTCGACGGTCAGCGCCTCGGCCTGGACCGCGTACGGGTTCGCCGCGGCAGCGCGCAGACTGCGGGCGGCCACGTCGGCGAGGTCCCGCTCGGTGCGCCCGCTCGCCTCCAGGTAGGCGCGGGCCTGCAGGGCCGCGAGCGAGACTTGATCAAGCCCGAGAGGCGCCAGGTAGTACGGGTCGAGCTGGAGCGTCATGATCTCGCGCAGGTCACCCTGAGTCGACTTGCCGAACCCGTAGACGAGCGCCGAGTCGATGTCGCCGTGCTGCAGCCGCACCCACGCCTCGTACAGCGCCCAGGCCGCGTCCATCTCGACGTGGCTCTCGGAAATCGGCGGCCACGCACCGACCGCGTCGAGCGCGGACACGAACGAGAACGGCGCGCCCGCCAGGTAGTCACAGCTACCAGAGCAGGTGAAACCGATCTGTGCGCAGGCCAGGCCCGCCTGCCCGAGCACCTCGGCGATGACCGGCTGCAGCATCTCGGTCTCGCTCAGGCCGCTGTCGGCGGCGGCGTGCTTCGTCTGCGCGAACGCGACGACCGCGACGTCACGCCCGGCCATCACACGTCACGCCCGGCCATCAGAAGTGTCCCTCGCAGGACTCCGCGGGGGCGTCGGCCTCGCCGGTCGGCTCGAACCACCTGATGTTGGCCATCGACGGCGCCCACTCCTCGCGCGGCCGCCACGCCGCGCGCACCCGCATGCCCATCCGGACCTGGTTCGCGGGCACCCCGCCGACCAGGGCGAGGATCGCCGTGTCCGCCCCGTCGAGCAGAATGTGGGCGACGACGAACGGCACCTGCGGCGCGCGTGGGTCCGGGATGTTGTTCACCGCGAACGTGGTGATCGTCCCGGTGTCGGGCACCTCCACCTCCTCGCTGGTGGGCACGCCGTCAACCGGGCAAAGGCCGCGCATCGGGACGTAAACCTGGCCGCACACACCGCAACGGTGACCGAGGATCTTGCCCTGCGCGATGCCCTCGAGGAACCGGCTGAGCGCGCGCCCGGCCGGCAGCCGGTAGTCCACCCGCGACGGCGCTGTGAGCATGGTCACCTCGGGCACGAAGCACTCGATGTCGCGGATATGGCCGACCCGCTGGCTCGCCTCCCGCCAGCGCGGGCGCACCCGCAGCCCGGTCCGCATCGCCTTCTCCTTGCCGCCGGTGTCGACGGCGTGCAGGAGCGCCGTGTCAGCCCCGTCCATGCGGATGAGTGCCCACCCGAACGGCTGCCGCAGGGGATGAACGTCGCGCGGCCGCCTGACCCATGCCCAGGCGGTGACCGTGCCCGCGGGTCCCACCGGCACGAACCGGTACTGGCCGGTCTCGGCGTTCGCCGGGCCGCCACCCACGGATGCGCCCGTCGCCGGGTCGTATTCGAACGGCGGCACCAGGATCTTCCCGTCGGGTGCGGCGACGCCGACGATCCGGCCGTCGCGAAGCTCGGTGAGGAACCGGCCGATCACCGGCCCGGTCGAGCGCGTGTAACCGCCCGGGAATTCGAGTGCGTGGTCGGCGAACAGGCCGGCCGGCTCAGATGGCACTGACACGACCGGCCCAGTAGGGATCGCGCAGCTTGCGTTTGAGCAGCTTGCCGCTCGGGTCGCGGGGCATCTCCTCGATGAAGTCGACCGACTTGGGCCACTTCATCTTCGCCAGCCGCCCCTCGAGCGAGCCGATCAGCTCGGCGGCGAGTGCGGGTCCTGGCGCGACGCCCTCGGCGGGCTGCACCACGGCCTTGATCTGCTCACCCCAGTCGTCGTCCGGGATACCGAAGACAGCCACGTCGGCGACCTTGGGATGCACCGTCAGCTCGGACTCGATCTCGGCGGGGTAGATGTTGGTGCCACCCGAAATGATCATGTCGGCTTTCCTGTCACACAGGTACAGGAAACCGTCGTCGTCGAAGAACCCGATGTCACCGACGGTGAAGAAACCGTCCATCCGGCTGGCCGCCGTCTTCTCCGGGTCGTCCTTGTACACGAAATCGCTGGTGGCCATCTTCATGTAGATGGTGCCTGGAGCGCCGGGGCCGCAGTCGCGGCCCTCGTCGGTGACCACGCGGACCTCGCTGATCGGCCAGGGCTTACCGACCGTGCCTGGGTGCGCCAGCCAGTCCTGCGGGGTGGCGATCGTGCCGCCGCCCTCGGTTGCCGCGTAGTACTCGTAGACGCACGGGCCCCACCACTCCAGCATCGCCTGCTTGACCGGCACCGGGCACGGCGCCGCCGCGTGGATCAGCCATTTCATCGAGGACAGATCGTGCCGCGCGCGCACCTCGCCGGGCAGTGCCAGCATCCTCTTGAAGTGGGTGGGCACCATGTGCGAGTTGGTCACGCCGTATCGCTCAACCTTGGCCAGAGTCTCCGCCGGATCCCATTTGTCCATGTAGACGAGCGTGTGGCCCATCTGCAGCGCGGTGCCGCCGAACTGGGTGACGGCGGTGTGGTAGTTCGGCGACGTCACGAGGTGCGCGTTGGGCGGCCCGGCCGTGATGCCGAACATCTGGAGCAGTACGCTCATCAGCTCCCCGGTGTCGTCCGGGTCGAGCGGTGGCAGCGCGCGCCGTACCCCCTTCGGCCGGCCCGTGGTTCCCGACGTGTAATACATGGTGGCGCCCGCGGTCCGGTCATCGGGCATCGACGCCGGCTGGCCGGCCCGCAGCCGCGCGACGGGCAGGAATCCGGGCACCTCGCCGTGGCTGAAGCGCGCGGCCGGCGGAAGCTGCGCCTCGTCAGCAGCCTGGACGGCGTGCGCGGCGAACCTGCTGTCCGCGATGAGCGCCTTGGCCCCGCAGTCACGGACGATGTAGGCGATCTCCGGCGGCGTGTAGTGCCAGTTGATCGGGGTGAAGTACCAGCCGGCCTGGAGCGCCGCGACATAGATCTCGAGCGCGCCGACGCCGTTGGGCATCAGGCCGGCGATCCCGTCGCCCGGCCGCAGCCCGCGATCGCGCAGCGCGTGCACCAGCTGGTTGGCCCGCGCCAGCAGGTCGCCGGCCGTGTGTTCGGTGCCGTCAGGGTCAACCGCCGCGATCCAGTCCGGCTGCTCCTGAGCCAGCCGCCAGAAGCCCAGGGACCCCATCCGCGCCACCCTCCTCGCGCCCGTATGCCAAGAAAGATAACACCACGCAGCGTAAGTAGATCACGTTCTCGTTTCTGGTCACAAGGGTGCCCGGCATCGCGGACATTAACTAGAATCTGTTCTCGAAACTGGCCGGTGGCGGTCTTTGAACCTGCGCCGGGCCTGGCCGCGGAACCCGGTGAACAGGGCAGGCGATCAGTGGGCCGGTGCGCCCGGAGGGAAGATACCGAGCATGAGCGCTACTGCAGGCGTCGAGCGGCTGCCCATCGGCACCCCGCATTGCGACGTGGACCGGGACGGGCATGTGGTCATCGTCACGATGAACCGGCCCGCCGCGAAGAACGCGCTCAGCACCGACATGCTCGTCGGGATGGCGGACGCGTTCGCCTACATCGACGCCGAGCCGCAGGTGCGGGTCGGGATCTTGACCGGCGCCGGAGGAGAGTTCTGCGCGGGCGCGGATCTGAAGGCGCTCGACTCGGCGGGGCCGCCGGCCGACGAGCGGGTGCGCCGGCGCGCCGGCGAGATCGAGAACTTCCACTGG
>DATFVJ010000155.1:0-5687 GCA_035260365.1 Streptosporangiaceae bacterium | reverse complement strand
ATCAGCGTCGCGCGCACCATCGGGCGAGCCGGCCCGGCAGGCAGCTACCCGAACATCGCGGTCATCGAGACGACCGCTGAGCGCGCCGCGGCGCTCGCCGCCGAGCCGTATCTGTACGTGGAGATCGACCAGCCGCTCACCAGCGGCCTGGCCCCCGCCACGCAGGCACGTGACGTGGCCGTCGCGCCGATCGGCGACCTTCAGCGGGTCATCGTCCAGGTGCGCGACGACGGCGGCCGGCCGATCGAGGACGCGGCGGTCTGCCTGCTCGGCGGGCCATTCCCGGCTGCCGCCTACACGGGCGAGGACGGCCGGGTGGAGCTGTCCGTGCCCGCGGATACCGTCACAAGGGCAACCGAGATGCTCGTCCGCCCCCGGCGCGGATGCTGGCCGGTCCGGGTGAGCCGCCCATTGCTCCGGGCGAACGAGACCGTCACGGTAACCTGCGAACGCATCACCACCAGCCACCCCGAGTTCCCTGAACGTGCGCTGGATTCCTGGGGCGCGCGGGCGATGGGATTCGACCGGCTGCCACCGACCCATCGTGGCCACGGCGTGCGGATCGCGCTCGTTGACACCGGCACCGCCATTGGGCATCCCGACCTCTCCGGCAGGATCACCGAGGGCCGCGACATCGTCGGCGGCGACGACAAGAGCTGGCAGGAAGATTCGATAGGCGCCGGCACCCACCACGCGGTGCTGATCGCTGGCCGTGACGACGGCACCGGTGTGGTCGGCCTCGCGCCGGAAGCAGAGGTGCACGTCTGCCGCATCGCCCCAGGTGGCTGGAGTGCCGACTTGATCGAGGCGCTCGACTACTGCATCGAGCAGCAGATCGATGTCGCGCTGATCGCGGCCGGGGTAACGGAGCCGTCCTGGCTGCTTGCCGACAAGGCTCAGGAGGCGCTGCAGTCCGGGGTGGCGTGTGTCGCCGCCGCCGGCGACGCGGCCGGGCCCGTGGCCTATCCGGCCGGGCTACCCGGTGTGCTCGGCGTCGGTGCGATCGGCTGCCTCGGCACGTTCCCGCCAGGCAGCGGATACGCGGCTCAGCTGACCGGGCTGCCCACCGTGCCCGACGGCTTCTTCGCCGCCCGCTTCGGTAACAGCGGAGCCGGGCTGGACTGCTGCGCACCCGGCGTCGCGATCATCTCAGGGCTGCCACCGGCCACTTATGGCCCGCTCGATGGCACCGCGACCGCGGCCGCCCACGTCGCTGCGGTCGCGGGGCTGGTTCTCGCCCATCATCCGCAGTTCCGGCCCGAGCCCGGCCGCCCGCCCATGGTGCGTGATGCCAGCCGGGTCCTGCGCCTGTTCCAGGTGATCCTCTCGTCGTGCCGGCCGCTGCCGCAACTGGACCCGGCCCGCGCCGGTGCCGGGCTGCCTGACGCGGCCGTCGCGGCCGGCGCCGCGCCCTGGGGAACGCACGCGCCGCTGCGTACTCCGTTCCAGACGGAGTTCAGCGGCTCACTCCCGGCCCAAGCCGCCCCCGCCGGGCAGGTTACCGCCGGGCAGGCCGGCGCTGGGCCGGTCGCGGCTGGGCCGGTCGCGGCTGGGCAGGCGGCCGCCGCGCTGGCGCCGGTACGGGCCGCCATGCGGTCGGCCGGTTTGATCACCGACGAGCAATGAGGCAGGCCAGGCCTTAGCCGGTCAGGGCGGGCGGAAACCGCGCCCGTCCGCGGCCTATCCACACCGGACAGGCCCGGCTGGCCACGGCGGTGCGTCACGTAGGTAGAACGGCCGCGCGTGGGCAGCCGACCACCGTTCAAGCGGGCCTGGCTCGCATTCACCGGGAAAGGCGACGTCGACGGGGAACCACGGCCGGGCGACCTCCACCGCGTCCCGCACGGCCGCGGTCACGGACTGCTGCGCCGAGCGGTCGTGCGGGTTGTCGAGGGTCACACTGATGACGAGCCCCTGCCCGCCGTCGGTGATCAGCCACGCCCGGGTGGCAAGCTCGGCGGCTCCCACCCGGCGCAGGCCGGCCGCGACCGCGCTGAGCAGCCGGGTGGGCTCTTGCGGCGGTGGGCCGACTCGAATCGCCGAACCGTCCACCTCGGCGTCCGTGCCCGCGAGATAGGCGACGTCGTCGGGGTAGATCGGGACGCTCACCGCCGCGCCCGGGTTCAGCGCGATGCCGAGGCCGGTGGGAATCAGCCGGGCAAGCTCCGCGGCGGGCACCACCGCGTGCGGCACCTGGCCGCCCGGCAGGGCCGGTGGGCGGCCCTGGTCCGCGGGTGAGCCGTCGGCCCGCGCCTGGTCCTGGTGCCCGAGCACCTCGTTGAGCTGACAAGCCGAGGTGAAGGCGGGGATGAACTCGGCACCGAGATAGCGGACCGTCGGCAAGGTGAGCGCGTGCCCGTCGGTCACCGGCCCGCCGCCATCGGGCAGCGGCAGCCACAGCCGGCCGCGGCAGAGCTCATCGAGAAGCTCACCCACCCGGGCCCTGTCCCTGGCGGCACCGTAGAGCGCATGCTCGACACCGTTGGCGGGCAAGCCCGCCGCGGCGGCCGGGCCGGATTCTATCGTCATCAGCATCTTCCTTGACTGTGATCGACGCCGCCGCGCGCCTCGCAGCATCGGATGAAAGACGTCCACGCTCACTGGTCTGTGAGAGCGTCCTGGTGCGGGCCAGGGAACCACCCCGTCAGGCCTGGCCCGCAGACCAGCGTGCCGACATGCGGGAGTCCCGGGGTCGTCCCGGGCAAGCAGAGCCCCTGGTCATGGAGTTAACTGTGCCAGATAGTAAACGCATGGAGGCGTTGCGTAGTGGAAAACTCGGCACGTGACGCTCTGAGTGGCGGCCGGTGGCTCGACATTGCTCCCGAACGCACAGTTAGCTGGCTTTCCGCATTTGCCGCCCGGCATGGCGGAGCGCACGTCGCGCCAGGGGCGGCAGCCGTTCGGTATATGGGTGCAGATGGCGCGATTGCCGAGTGTCACGTCCCATTTCCGCCGCTCCCGGATATGGCGGCCGGATCGTCGGCCACCCTGCCGCCCCCGGCCCTGCCGCCCCCGGCCCTGGATCCTGGTGAGGTCGCCGAGCGGATCGCGGCGCACGCCGGCGCGGACCGGACCGTGGGGGTGTTGATCGTCCGTCTCGGCGGCTACGCGGCCGGCGTCTTCACCGGCGCGCCGCCACGGCTGGCCGCGTCCAAGACCGGTTCACGGCTGGTGCACGGGCGCAGCGCGGCCGGCGGAACGTCACAGCAGCGCTTCGCGCGGCGCAGGGAAAAGCAAGCGGGGCAGGCACTGTCCGCCGCCGCCGACGCCGCGCTCCGCGTGTTCGATCGCTACCCGCGGCGGCTGGACGCCGTGGTGCTCGGCGGAGACCGGCTCGCGATCGGCCGGATCCGAGAGGACGAACGGCTGCGCCCGTACTTCGAGCTTGCCGTGGAGCGGTTCCTCACAGTGCCTGAACCCAGGCTCGCCGTGCTGCGCGACACCCCGCGGCTGTTCCGTGCGGTACGGATACGGCTGATCGAGCCGACGTGACGCCGGCCAGCTGACGTCGCTTGGTGCGGAGGGCTGCGAGGGCATGCTTGTTGTGCCGGGGCACAGGGTAACGCGGTGGCAGCAGCGGAGCGGGCCACATAGAATGGTTGCCATGCTGCCGCTCTAAATCGGACGGGGCGCGCGCCGTCGCGCTGGTGAAGCCCGCCCAGTAACCCGTCACCCGAAGGAGTGGCAGTTCTCGTGCTTGTTGCCTCTGGTCTTGAGCTGCGTGCCGGAGCGCGGCTATTGATCGAAGATGCGTCGTTCCAGATCGCCCCGGGGGACCGGATCGGGCTGGTCGGCAGGAACGGCGCGGGTAAGACGACGCTCGCCCGCGTGCTCGCGGGCGAGGCCCTGCCCGCCGCGGGCACCGTGCGGCGCGCGGGCACGGTCGGCTACCTTCCCCAGGACCCGCGCACGGGTGACCTCGACATGCTCGCCATGGACCGGATTCTGTCCGCACGCGGCCTTGACGAGGTGCTCGCCGGGATGCGCAAGGCGCAGCATCAGATGGCGGAGGCGGACGGCCGCAGGGATGCCGCGATTCGCGCCTATGCGCGGTTCGAGGACCGCCTGCACGTGCTCGGCGGTTACGCGGCAGAAGCGGAAGCGGCCTCGATGGCGGCCAGTCTCGGCCTGCCCGACCGGGTCCTTGGGCAGCCGCTGCGGACCATGTCAGGCGGCCAGCGGCGCCGGGTGGAGCTCACGCGGATCTTGTTCAGTGGCGCGGAGACGCTCCTGCTCGACGAGCCGACGAACCACCTGGACGCCGATTCCATCTCGTGGCTGCGTGACCACCTGCGGGCGCACCGCGGCGGCCTCGTCGTGATCAGTCACCACACGGCGCTACTCGAGGCCGTGGTCAACAAGGTGTTCCACCTCGATGCCAACCGCTGCACGCTCGACCTGCACAATGTGGGCTGGCGAACCTATCTCGAACAGCGCGAGGCGGCCGAACGGCGGCGCAAGCGCGAGCGCGCGAACGCGGAACGTCAGGCCGCGGCGCTGCAATCGCAGGCCGACCGGATGCGGGCCAAGGCGACCAAGGCGAAGGCCGCGCAGGGGATGGAGCGGCGCGCACAGCGGCTGCTCGCGGGTACCTCGACCGGGCGCAAGGCCGACCGGGTGGCGCGCCTGCGGTTCCCCACGCCGGTGCCGTGCGGGCGGGTGCCGCTCACCGCGTCAGGGCTGTCCAAGAGCTACGGATCTGTCGAGGTGTTCACCGGGGTGGACCTGGCGGTTGATCGCGGCAGCCGGGTGGTGGTGCTCGGGCTGAACGGCGCGGGCAAGACGACGCTGCTGCGCCTGCTCGTCGGGCTGGAAGAACAGGACGCGGGTGAGGTGCGCCCCGGGCACGGGCTGCGCCTCGGCTACTACGCGCAGGAGCACGAGACCCTCGACACCGGGCGGACGGTGCTCGAGAACATGCGATCGGCCGCACCCGACCTGCCCGAGTCCGAGCAGCGCCGGATTCTCGGCTCCTTTCTTTTCACCGGCGACGACGTGGGCAAACCCGCGGGAGTGCTCTCCGGCGGCGAGAAAACCAGGCTTGCGCTCGCCTTGCTCGTCGTATCAGGTGCGAACGTGCTGCTGCTCGACGAGCCGACCAACAACCTCGATCCGGCGAGCCGCACGGAGATTCTCGCCGCGCTGCGTACCTACGAGGGCGCGGTTGTCCTGGTCACGCACGATGAGGGAGCGGTCGAGGCGCTACAGCCGCAGCGGGTCATGCTGCTGCCGGACGGGATAGAGGACACCTGGGACGACGAGTTCGCCGACCTGGTCGCGCTTGCGTGAACCTGGGCCATGCGTGGGTGCCTCAATACGCCGTGTTAAAAAAGAAGTGATCATTTGCCTCGATGTGGGTAGCCGATCTAGCGTTAATGCGTGATCATGGCGAGGGACGGTAACGCTGAGGTCACTTCAGATCACGGGAGGTATTGTGACCGAGACCCTCAAGAAAGGCACACGGGTGACCGGTGCTGATCGCGCCAAGCTCGCGGCGGACCTCAAGAAGAGGTACGAGTCGGGCGAGAGCATCCGGTCCCTCGCAGGTGCGACAGGCAGATCGTATGGCTTTGTCCACCGGATACTCACCGAGTCCGGTGTGCATCTGCGCGGCCGCGGCGGCGCGACCCGGGGCAAGGCAAAGGTCTAAGCCGCAGGGAGGCGTCCCAGGCCCGTTCACCGGCCAG
>DATFVJ010000154.1:0-2676 GCA_035260365.1 Streptosporangiaceae bacterium | reverse complement strand
TCCCGTATGAACAGATCCCACCGGACGCGGATGTCCCGTGCCGCCGCGTTCTGCGCGGTGGCAACGGCCGTGACCATGACGGCTGCCGCGTGTGGCGGCTCGAGCGGCGGCGGCGGCGGCTCGAGCGGCGGCGCGTCCGCTACCGGCATCACCAAGACGCAGATTCTCATCGGCAGCCACCAGCCGCTCACGGGTCCGGCCGCGCCCGGATACAGCGAGATCGCCCCGGCGAGCAACGCCTACTTCAGCTACGTCAACGCCCACGGCGGAGTCAACGGACGCAAGATCGTCTACAAGTACCTGGACGACGGGTACAACCCGGCCAACACCTCCTCGGTGGTGCGCCAGCTTGTCCTGCAGAACAGCGTGTTCGCGGTGTTCAACGGCCTCGGCACACCGACGCACGCCGCCGTGGTGAATTTCCTCAACGCGCAGAAGGTGCCGGACGTGTTCGTCGCTTCCGGCTGCCTGTGCTGGGACCAGCCGCAGACAGCCCCGTGGACCTTCGGCTGGCAGCTCGACTACGTCCGCGAGGGCAAGATCCTCGGCCAGTATGTCGCACAGCACTTCAAGGGCAAGAAGGTCGGCTACTTCTACCAGGGCGACGAGTTCGGCCTGGACGGCGTCAAGGGCCTCGACTACGAGATCCCCAAGAGCATGGTCGTCAGCCGCCAGACCTACCAGCCGACCAACGTCAACATCGGCCCGCAGGTCGCCGCGCTGAAGGCGGCGGGCGCACAGGTCGTCGTGTCGTTCGCCATCCCCGCCTTCGTCGCGCTGCTCAAGCTGGCCACCCTCAAGCTGGCCTACAACCCGGCATTTGTCGTCAGCAACGTGGGAACCGACCCGCTGACGCTGGGCGGGCTGCTCGAGGCGTTCGCCAAGAAGAGCGGCGCGACCGTGTCGGGCAACACGCTCACCAACGGAATCATCACGGACGGCTACACGCCCTCCATCGGTGACGCGACGAACAGCTGGGTCGCGCTGTTCAAGAAGGTGCACGACCAGTACGACGCCCAGGCGCCGTTCGACGGCAACGTCGGGTACGGCATGGCCGTCGCGTACACGTTCGTGCAGGCGATGGTCAAGGCAGGCAAGAACCCCACAAGGGCGAGCCTGGTCGCGGCGATACAAAACGGCCTGCCGCAGGGGGTGGCCAGCGCGCCGTGGGCCTACTCGAGCAGCGACCATTCCGGCGCGACCGGCGCGTACATCGGCGTCATCACCAACGGCGTGATCGTCGCCCAGGGGCCGGTCCTGACCACGGACACGACACCGGCCGGTGCCATAACGACCTTCTCAGGAACTCAGGCGCCCGCGCCCGCCAGCGGCATTCCCTCGCCATGACAGGCGCCCGCCGCCGGGCCGCAGCGGCCCGGCGGCGGGCGTGCGGGGCCGCGGGCGGACCAGCCGGATCGGAAGGCCGGCGGTCCGCAGGCGCCCTCGTGGGCCGCAGCGAATCGGGTGACCGACGCAGAACTGGAGTACCGAGCATGACCGCGGAGGCCAACAGGCGGGAGGAAGCGGGCGATCATCCCCGGGCGAAGCGCCTGCTCGACGCCGCGGAACAGATCTTCGGCGAGCGCACCTACCGCGGCAGCACCGTCGCGGGCATCTGCGCGAGGGCGGGCATCGCGACCGGCAGCTTCTACGCGCACTTCGGCTCCAAGGCCGAGCTTTTCACCGCGGTCGTGCGGCGGATCAGCGCCGACGCGCGGGCCGCGATGCGGGCGGCGATCGGGCAGACCGACGGCAGCCAGCGCGCCGTGGAACGGGCCGCGTTCCGCGCGTTCTTCGAGGTTCTGTCCGAGCGGCCGTGGATCTACCGGGTGGTGCGCGAATCGGAGTTCGTCGTACCCGGGCTGTTCCAGGAGTACTACGAGAGCCTCGCCCGCGGCTATGCGCGCGGCGTGCGCCGCGCGCAACTGGCCGGCGAGATCGACGCCCGCTACGATCCCGAGGTCATCGCGTACGTCTACGCCGGGCTCGGCTACACGATCGGGATGCGCTGGGCCGAATGGACGGTGGGCGCCCACGTCCCAGATGACGTGCTCGACGACATGCTGAGCGTCCTCGAGCGCGGCCTGCCACCGCGCCCCAGCTGACCCCAAGGATCTCCGCAGGCCCCTGATGGTCCTCGCGCGCGGCCCCACCGCTCGCCAGTTGACCCTGGGGATCTCCGCAGGCCCCGATGGTCCTCGCCTGCGGCAGCCGTTGAGACAGCGTTGCCCCGGGGGGACGACCCCCCATGCGGGGGTTCCGGGGGGGTGCCCCCGGGCCAGCAGGGCCCCCCGCAGGCCCCCCTGAAGGTCCTCGCATGCGGCAGCCGTTTAGGATCAGTGTGGGTTTCCTATCGTGACGGTCACGCATTTTCGGCGGCCGCGCGGGTACCCCCCACTCCGCGGCGGTCGCGAGCAGAGGAGGGCTGGCTACCTTGGGCGTTCCCAGCTGGATCGGGTCGTGGCCGGTCTACCGCCAGCTGACCGGGCCGGACCGGACCGGGCGCGGCGCGGCCGCCAAGAGCGCCGTGACAAGCAACCTCAGGCCGCGGGTCGCGACCGCCGACAAGGTGGTCAAGTCGGTCTGCCCATACTGCGCGGTGGGGTGCGGCCAGGACGTCTACGTCAGCGGCGGCCGTGTCACGCAGATCGAGGGCGACCCCGGCTCGCCCGTCAG
>DATFVJ010000153.1:0-11132 GCA_035260365.1 Streptosporangiaceae bacterium | reverse complement strand
CGCAGCCGCTCGATGGTGTCCGCCACCGGCAGGCGGGAGGTGAATCCGGCCGCCATCGGGTGGCCGCCACCGCCGAGTTCGATGCACGCCCGCCCGACGTCCACCTTCCCCTTCGACCGGGCCGACACCTGCCACGCGCCGTCGTCGTCCTGTTTGAAGACGATGGCGACCTCGGCCTCCTCGGTCCTGCGGACCACATCGATCATCGGCTCGACGACGTCGTAGGCGATGCCGTGCGCCGCCCGGTCGGCGCGGCTCACGGTCGTCCAGACCAGGCCAAGCCCGCCTGCCTGCTGCGGCTCGAGCACGGCGCGGCCCAGCGCGGCAGCAAGGACCCGCAGGTAGCCGAAGGGCGCGCGGTCCCAAAGCTCACGCGCGACCACCTCGGGCGCGATGCCGGTCTCGAGCAGCCTGGCCGCGAGCCTGTGCACGCCGGCCGTTGTCGACGCGTGCTTGAACGAGCCCGTGTCGGTCACCAGCCCGGCGTAAAGGCCCATCGCGATCGGCCGGGTCAGCGGCAGGGCAAGCCGGTCGATCAGCTCGCACGCCAGCACGGCCGTTGCCGCGGCCGCGGGATCCACCAGGTGAATCGTGCCGAACCGGGTGTTCGAGGCGTGGTGGTCGACGACGATCAGCTGGCCCGCGCGCGCCGCGCTCGGCGCGAGCACGCCGAGGCGGTCCCGGCTCGCGGCGTCGAAAGTGATCATCACGGATGGGGCGGCAGGAAACTCGGCCGGCCGGGCGAGCAGGCCCAGATCTGGAAGGAACCGCAGGTTGTCGGGCACCGACGGCGGGTCGTCGCCGAACGACGCCACGATCCGCCGCGGCCGCGGGCCGCGGGCCGGCCGCGCCGCGGCGGCGCGCAACGCGTGCGCCACGGCGAGCATGGAGCCGAGCGCGTCGCCGTCCGGGCGCACGTGACAGGCCAGGCAGACCTCGTTCGCGGTTTCAAGGACCGCGACGGCCCGTTCCCACTCGCCCGCCGGGGGGCCGGCGGTAAGGCCCGGCGGCAGATCCGGCGCGGCGGCCGACGAGCTGACGACGCTCACGACG
Organism: Streptosporangiaceae bacterium; assembly: GCA_035260365.1. Taxonomy (GTDB): domain Bacteria; phylum Actinomycetota; class Actinomycetes; order Streptosporangiales; family Streptosporangiaceae; genus DATFVJ01. The sequence continues at coordinate 10,079 of DATFVJ010000153.1, read as the reverse complement.
GCGAGTATCCCGCTTCGTGATCTGGTCCGCCGGCGGATTGACGAAGGTCGTGTCCGGCCCTCACCCGAGCCGCACCGTCACTGCCGTCACCGTCGTCACCCCGGCCGGCCGTTCCCGCATCCGCGGCGTCGGCTTGCTCCGCATCGTCGCCGGCGGCCGTCTTGTACGGGTCCGGGTCGCCCGCGGGCAGCGCGCCCGCGCGGCTGCGCGCCACGCCCGCGTCGGCCGCTCTGGCCCGTTCGAGCAGCTCCTCGATGTGCCGCGCATTGTCTGGAATTGTGTCGGCGACGAAGGTCAGCGACGGCGTGTGCCGCAGCCCGGTCTGGCGCCCCACCTCGGACCTGATGACGCCCTTGGCGCTTTCCAGCGCCGCCGCGGTCGCGGCCCGCTCTTCTGGCGGGCCGTACACCGTGTAGTACACGGTCGCGTCCCGCAGATCCCCCGTCAGGCGCGCGTCCGTCACGGTGATGAAGCCGAGCCGCGGATCCTTGATCCGGAGCTCGAGCATCTCGGCGACGATCCGGGCGATCCGGTCGGAGAGCTTGCGCGCACGCGCCGCGTCCATGATCAGTCACTCCTCTGCTGTGAACAGCCGCTGCCGCGCGGACAGCAGCTCGAGTTCCGGCCGGCCTGCGACGAGGCGCTCGCAAGCCGCGAGCACCTCGCCGGCGTAGGCGGCCGTCGATGACACAACGGCGATCCCGATTTCCGCGCGCCGGTGGCGGTCCAGGTAACCGGTTTCGGCCACCGAGGCGCCTGGATAGCGCCGCCGCAGTTCTGCGACGAGGGGCCGGACCGCCGAGCGCTTCTGCTTCAGCGACGCGACGTCACCGAGCAGCAGGTCAAGCGTTAGCACGCCGACGTACATCCGGCCCCAGTTCCTGGCGAGTTATCAGGCCCGCGGCTTCTCCCGCATCTCGAAGGTCTCGATAACGTCCTCGATCCTGATGTCGTTGTAGCCGATACCGATACCGCACTCGAAGCCCTCGCGCACCTCGGTGACGTCCTCCTTGAACCGCCGGAGCGACTCCACCGTGAGGTTGTCGGAGATCACGACACCGTCGCGGACCAGGCGGGCCTTGCTGCCCCGGTTGATGGTGCCGGAGCGCACGATGCAGCCCGCCACGTTGCCGACGCGCGGCACCCTGAACATCTCCCTGACCTCGGCGGTACCGAGCTGCACCTCTTCGAACACGGGCTTGAGCATGCCCTTGAGCGCTGCCTCGATCTCGTCGATCGCCTGGTAGATGACCGAGTAGTACCGGATATCCACACCCTCGCGCTGCGCCAGCTCGCCCACTCGTTCGGCCGGCCTGACGTTGAAGCCGATGATGACGGCGTCGGACGCGATGGCGAGGTTGACGTCATCCTGCGTGATGGCACCGACGCCGCGGCCGATCACGCGCAGGTTGACCTCGTCGCCGACGTCGATCTTGAGCAGCGCGTCCTCGAGCGCCTCCACCGAGCCGGAGACGTCACCCTTGATGATGAGCAGGAGTTCTTCCTTCTCCCCTGCCTTGAGTGCGCTCTCCAGATCTTCGAGGGTGACGCGCCGGCGGCGCTGCGCGAACTGCGCGTTGCGCTCGCGCGCCTCGCGCCGTTCCGCGATCTGCCTGGCCACCCTGTCGTCGTTGACGACAAGGAAGCTGTCGCCCGCGCCAGGAACCGCGGCGAGACCGAGCACGAGCACCGGGCGCGACGGTGGCGCCGATGTCACCGTGTCACCGTTCTCGTCGAGCATCGCCCGCACCCGGCCGAACGCCTCACCGGCGACGATCGGGTCGCTCACGTGCAGCGTGCCGCGCTGGACGAGAACCGTCGCGACCGGGCCGCGACCGCGGTCCAGGTGCGCCTCGATCGCGACGCCCTGGGCCGGCTGGTTCGGGTTGGCGCGAAGATCCAGTTCGGCGTCGGCGGTCAGGATCACCGCCTCGAGCAGGTCGTCGATGCCGATCCGCTCCTTGGCCGATACGTCGACGAACAGGGTCTGCCCGCCGAACTCCTCCGCCACCAGCCCGTACTCGGTGAGCTGCGAGCGCACCCGCCGCGGATCCGCGCCCTCCTTGTCGATCTTGTTGACGGCGACCACGACCGGCACTCCCGCCGCCTGGGCGTGGTTGAGTGCCTCCGTGGTCTGCGGCTTCACGCCATCGTCGGCCGCGACGACGAGCACGACCAGGTCGGTGGTCTCCGCGCCGCGCGCCCGCATCGCGGTGAACGCCTCGTGGCCGGGGGTGTCGATGAAAGTGATCTTGCGTTCCTGGCCGTCGACCTCGGTGGTGACCTGATAGGCACCGATGTGCTGGGTGATGCCGCCAGCCTCCGCGGCGGCCACGTTGGTGTGCCTGATCGCGTCGAGCAGCTTGGTCTTCCCGTGGTCGACGTGGCCCATCACGGTTACCACCGGCGGGCGCGCGACGAGGTCGGCGTCGTCGCCCTCGTCCTCGCCGAACTCGATGTCGAACGACTCGAGCAGTTCGCGGTCCTCCTCCTCCGGGGACACGACCTGCACGTTGTAGTTCAGCTCGAGGCCGAGCGACTGCAGGGTCTCGTCGTTCACCGACTGCGTCGCGGTCACCATCTCACCCAGGTGGAAGAGCACCTGGACGAGCGAAGCCGGGTTCGCCCCGATCTTGTCGGCGAAATCGGCGAGCGAGGCGCCGCGGGACAGCCTGATCACCTGGCCGTTGCCGCGCGGAACGTGCACGCCGCCGATCGCGGGCGCCTGCATGTTGTCGAACTCCTGGCGCCGCTGCTTCTTCGACTTCCTGCCCCGCGACGGACGGCCGCCCGGGCGGCCGAACGCACCCTGCGTGCCGCTGCGGCCGCGGCCCGCGGGCCCGCCGGGACGGGCACCACCACCACCACCGCCGCCGCCTGGACCGCCGCCGCCTGGACCGCCTCGCGGCCCGCCGCCAGCGCGCTGGCCCGCACCCGCGCCACCGCCGCCGCCACGCCCGCCTGGCCGCACGCCGCCGGAACCGCCAGGGGCCGGCCGCCCGCCGCCACCGCCGCCTGGGCCGCGGCTCGGCGCTGGGCGCGACGGCATGTTCATCGGGCTAGGACGAGGGCCGCCGGGCCGGGGCATGCCCGGTGCCGGTGGCCGGCCAGGGCCGGCGCCGCGGCCTGCGGGGGGACGCGGAATGCCGCCCGCCTGCCCGCCACGGCCCGCAGCGCCCACGCCGCCAGCCGGCTGGCCTAGGCCGGCCGCACCTGGCCGCGGCGGGCCAGGACGCGGCCCGGCGCCGTGCGGGCCGGCACCCTGCGGTGCGCCGCCTTGCGGCCCAGTGCCCGCCGGGGCCGGACCCTGCGGCGGAGCGGGCCGTGCCGCGCCCATGCCGGTCGCCGTGGAACTGAACGGATTGTTGCCTGGCCTCGGCCCGGGCCGCGCACCCGGGCGGCCTCCGGGCCGTCCGCCTGACCTGCCTCCAGGCCGCGGGGCAGCCGGCTTCGGCCCGCCCGGCTTCTGGGTGCCAGGACCCGGCGGAACCGCGCCCGGCCGCGCCTGCGGCGCGGCGGGCTGCGGCGGCGGCTGGGACGGTACTGGCGGGACGGCGGGCGGTGCAGCCGGACCGGCCTGGGCCGCGGCGGGCCGCGCCGCATCCCGGTCGCCGACTGAGCGAGCCTGCGCGCCACCCCGGCCGTCCTGCGTGCGGCCCGGCGGGCCGGCCGGAACGCCGGGGACGCGAGGCGGCGCAGGCCGCGAGCCTGACGGCGCGGGGGCAACGGGCGCTGCCTGACCCGCGGCCGGGCTCGCGGGCACACCAGGCGCGGGCACACCAGGCGCCGCCGGGCGCGGTGCGCCGCGGCGCTGGCCACCGTTCTGGCCGTCGGGCTGGCCGCCCGTGACGGGTGCTGTCTGCGGCCGCTGCGCACGCGGTGCCTCACGTGCTGGTTCCTTCGCTGGCCTAGCCTGCTGGGCCGCGAATGCCTCCGTGAGCCTGCGGACGACAGGCGCTTCGATCGTCGATGACGCCGAGCGCACGAACTCGCCCATCTCCCGGAGCTTGGCCATGACGGCCTTGCTTTCAACGCCGAACTCTTTCGCGAGTTCGTAAACCCGGACCTTCGCCACTGCTCTCCTCTACCAGACCCTTACTACCGGTCCGAGGGCGGGCATGCTCCGGGCCGGCGTCAGCGTTCGCTGCTCATCGCTGCGTGCTCATCGGGCGCTCATCGCGTTCTCGACCTGCTTTCCCGACTCGTCTCTGCCGGTCGTTCCTCTTGCCGGGCTGCGGATGCCGCCTGGTCCTGGTGCCCAAGATAATCAGCGAGCGGGCCGACATCGAGCGGTCCTGGGCGGCGAAGCACCCGCGGGAAGGCCCGACGTCCTTCAGCTTGCTCAAGGCACCTTAGGTCGGGGTGCAGGTACGCACCCCGGCCGGGCAGCCGCCCTCGGACGTCGGGGACAATCGCGTCCCCGGTGACCACCAGGCGAAGCAGTCCGGATTTGACCTCGCGGCGCTTGCATCCCACGCACGTACGTACCGGGCCTGCGCGCACCGCTCGGCCGTTCCCGCGCAAGTCTACCGCGCCGGCGCGTCGGCGGGACCTGTCACCGGCCCCGCAACATCATCGCCGTGCGTCCGGTCGCGCGGCAACGCGGGGTCAGGAGGGTTCGCGCCGCCCGGCGCGGGCGCCCGGTCGGCCGCATCCGGCTCACCGCGCACGGCCGCCTGGCCCGGTGCGTTGCCCGGTGCGTTGCCCGGCGCGTTGCCCGGCGCAGGCGCCTGGCCGGGTGCCTGGCTCGGCCCGGCCGCCCGGCCCGCGCGGCTCTGCCCGGGAGCCTGGCCCGCGCGGCTCTGCGTGGCCGCCTGGCCTTGTGCGGCCGTGCGGCCGTGCGTGGCCACCCGGTCCTGCGCCTGCGTGCGGCCAGGCGCCGCCGTCCCTCCGGCCGTATCCTTCCGGCCCGGCGCGGGTGCCCGGCCCGGCGCTTGCGTGCGGTCCCCGGCAACCGCCCGCCCCGATGCGGTCGCTGGCTGATCCGCTGGCTGGGCCGGGTCCGCGAGCCGGGCTGGGTCCGCCCGCCGGGCCCGGTCACCCGGCCCGGCCGGGTCCGCCAGCCGGGCCAGGCCGGCCGCCTCGGCCTGATCCGCGGGCGTGCGAGCGGCGTCGGCCGCCCCGGCCGTGCCCGCATCCGGCGTGTCCGGCCGGATGTCGATCTTCCAGCCGGTGAGCCGCGCGGCCAGGCGGGCGTTCTGGCCCTCTTTGCCGATCGCGAGCGACAGCTGGTAGTCAGGCACCGTGACCCGCGCCACGCGCGCCTCCAGATCGACGATCTCCACCTGGTTCACGCGGGCCGGTGACAGCGCGTTCGCGACGAATTCCGCCGGGTCGTCGGAGTAATCGACAATGTCGATCTTCTCGCCGTGCAGCCCGGTCATCACGTTGCGGACGCGGCTGCCCAGCGGGCCGATGCAAGCGCCCTTGGCGTTCACGCCGGGGCGGTGCGACCTCACCGCGATCTTGGTCCGGTGCCCGGCCTCGCGCGCGATCGCCGCGATCTCGACAGCGCCCTCCGTGATCTCCGGAACCTCGAGCGCGAACAGTTTCTTAACCAGATTGGGATGAGTCCGTGACAGAGTGACCGACGGCCCGTGGTGCCCCTTGCGCACGTGCAGCACGTAGCAGCGCAGCCGTTCGCCGTGCGCGTAACGCTCGCCAGGTACCTGCTCGTGCACCGGCAGCACCGCTTCGACCTTGCCGAGATCAACGAGCACGCTGCGCGGATCACGGCCCTGCTGTATGACGCCTGCGACCACATCCCCCTCGCGGCCCGCGTACTCGCCGAAGGTCAGTTCGTCCTCCGCGTCCCGCAGCCGCTGCAGGATGACCTGGCGCGCCGTGGTCGCGGCGATCCGGCCGAAACCGCTCGGCGTGTCGTCGTACTCGCGGATCACCTCGGCGTCGGGACCGGTCTGCGCCGCCCACACCGTCACGTGCCCGCTCTTGCGGTCGAGTTCGACCCGCGCGACCGGCGCCGCACCTTCGGTCCGGTGGTAGGCCACGAGAAGAGCATCCTCGATGGCCTTGATCACGAGGTCGATCGAGATGTCCTTCTCACTTTCGAGGCTGCGCAGGACGCTCAGGTCAATGTCCACGAGACTCCCCCATGTCGTCGCGGCGGAATTCCACCTGAACCTTCCCCGGTCCGAGTTCGGCGAAGCCGAACCCGCGCTGCTCACCTTCGATATCGAGAACCACACCGTCGCCGTCCGCCGCCACGACGCGGCCCGACACGACCCGCGCGGTGCGCACGCGGCCGTTTGGCCCCTCCTCGCCGCCGTGGCCGGTCACCGCGACCTTGACCATTCGGCCCACGGAGCGCTGCCAGTGCCGTGGCTCGGACAGCGGCCGGTCCACGCCAGGCGACGTGACCTCGAGGGTGTAGGGCGTGTCACCCATGACCCCCGCGGCGTCGAGCTCCGCGGACAGGGCGTGGCTCACGAGCGCCATATCGTCGAGGTCCACCCCGCCTGACGCGTCCACGACGACGCGCAGCAGGCGGCGTCGGCCCACCGGGGTGAGCTGAACATCCTCCAGATCCATCCCGGCGGCACGCACCACGGGCTCGGCGAGCCGCCGCACGGCGTCCAGGCGGGCAGCGGCGCGCGGCCCACCCTGGCCGTCGCCGGTCCGCTCGCCGCCCCTGTTGCCACTGGTGTTGCCGTTGGGGCCCAGAGACGCAGGTTCGTAACGGGAGCCAGCGCGCATCACGACCTCCTCGCCCAGCGCCCGCAGGCCTGTTGTCCTGCCTGGGCCTAGCCTATCCGGAGCTGGGAGCGTAGATCGGCTTCAGGCGCGGCCGGGGTCGCGGCCGCCAGTTCGCTGCGCTATGCAATGCTTACATCCTGTTTCTGAAGGCTGCTTGTGAGTCCATGGCGCCGCTCTGTGCCTTCCGGGGGGGACGACCCCCCGGAAGCCCCCGGCTCGGCAGGCCGCCACGACGAGTGTCGCGCGTCATCTCGCGCGTGGGGAGGTCCCGCGGTGAACGGCGGTGCCACACGGCGTTCTGTGCTCGCCGCGTCACTCACCGCACCGCTGCTGGCCGCCGCCGGCTGCGGCGCGCCTGCGGCGGCCACGCCACCCGCCGGGCGTCCGTCGGATGTCACGATCCTGCGCGAGGCGATCGCCGCGAAAAACAACCTGATCGGCTTGTACACCGCGGTGCGGGCCGTTCATCCGGAGCTTGCCTCGCAGCTTGATCCGCTGCTCACGGACAACACCGCCCATCTCGCCGAGCTCAACCGCCGGCTGATCGAGCCTGCCCATCCGCCGTCGCCGCCAACCGGGCGAGCCCGCGGCCGGTCGCCTTCGCCTGCGCCCGTGCCCGGCAGCCGCAGCGCCGCACTCGCCACGCTGCGGACGGCGGAGCGCAGCGCCGCCGCCGCGGCCGTCGGGCAACTGCGGACCGTCACGCCGTCGCTGGCTCAGTTGCTCGCGAGCATCGCCGCGTGCGAGGCGGCGCACGCGGCCGCGCTGGCCGCGCCGCCGGCGGAAAGACGGATCCGGTGAGGGCCCGCCGCGACCGCGGCGCCGGGCCGCCGCGCAGGGCAGGCACCGCACGCGCGGCCACCCGCGCGCGGGTGGCCGCGGCGACACCAGCCGCTGCCGCCGCGCTGCAGGCGGCGCTCGCCGCGGAGCACGCCGCCGCGTACGGCTACGGGGTGGCGGGGGCGCATATGAGCGGTCGCAGGCAGCAGGAGGCGCTCAGCGATTGGAACGCCCACCGGTCGCGGCGTGACCAGCTCGCCGCGATGCTGACATCGCAGGGTGCGGTGCCCGTGGCGGCAGCCGCCGCCTACCAGCTCCCGTTCCCCGTTACCTCGGCGCATGCGGCGGTGACGCTCGCGGCCGCGCTCGAGGACGGGGTCACCCGCGCCTATCTGGGTGTCGTCGCGCTGCCGGACGAGGGCCTGCGCACCTTCGGCGCCCTCGCCATGCAGGACTGTGCGGTGCGCGCCGCGCAATGGCGAGGCGCTACGGTCGCGTTCCCCGGCCTGCCGCCAGGCGCTTTGGCTCGGCAGTCCCCGCCAGCGGCAGGCCGGGCAACTCCCAGTGGTCGGTAGGAGGAGTCTTCTTTGGCTCTGTCATCCACGACCACGTCCAGGCGGGCACCTCGCGGCGTGGTCGTCGTCGCACGTAGCGCCACTACGCGCTCCTCGAAGACAAGGACCGCCTTGCGATGCACCCACCTGGACGCCGTTCGCTCAAAGGACCTCTTACCGACCACTGCTAACTAACGGTCATACCAGTCACGGACGGACCCCTGGCCAAGGTCGAACTGCCCCTCCTTGACACCGCGGATGAACGCTCGCCAGTCGCCGCTGGCGAAGACGAGATGCCCGTCATCCGGGTTCTTGGAGTCGCGGACAGCGACTGCGCGGCCAGCCCTCGCAACCTCGACACAGTTGCTGTTGGCATGGCCACTGTGGGAACTTTTCCGCCAGGCCGCGCGCACATGGTCAGACGCGGTCATCTGTCGCACCTCTCGATCGATCGTCAAAGCTCCTTGCGGACAGTGAGAATAAATGCTGCCGTTTCGCTGAGGGACAGCGCAGTGGCACGCAGATGATTGAAGATCAGGTTATGGCGATCCACCTCCTCGATGTTCTCGACGTACAGGCAACTGGTGAGATCGGTAATGTAGGCGACGTCGGGGTCGGCGCGCTCGGGAAACCCGAGGATCGCGAATGGATTTCCCATTGCCGGGTGCGCTCCCGCGCCGAAGGGCAGGACCTGAATCGTCACATTCGGCAGGGAGCTGAGCTCGAGCAGATGATCCAGTTGGTGGCGCATCACGCCGTGGCCGCCGACCTCGCGGCGCAGGGCCGCCTCGTCAATGACGACCCAGAGTTCTGGCGGGCTGTCGCGGGTAAGCAGCGGCTGACGCTCCATACGGAGTGCTACCCCGCGCTCGATCTCTTCGTTCGTGGCGTTGACGCTTCCGCCGCGGATCACGCCGCGCGCATAATCCTCGGTCTGCAGGAGGCCCGGAATAAGATCAACCTCAAAATTGCGGATCTCCGAGGCGGCCGCCTCGAGTCCGACATAGGTGGCGAACCAGGGCTGCATCGTGTCGCTGTACGCGTGCCACCAGCCTTTTTGCCGCGAATCGCGGGCTAGCTGCACGAGACCTTCGCACTCTTCGCGCGCAACCCCGTACAACTCGAGCATGTCGCGCACATCGCGCGGCGAAACCGACACCCGGCCCGTTTCCACCCTGCTGATCTTGGACGCGGAACATTCGAGGTGTTCGGCCACCTCCTCACAGGTCAGCCTGGCCGCGTCCCGCAGCCTGCGCAGTTCGGCCGCGAGCCGCCTGCGGCGCACCGTCGGGCTTTGCCCGTCAGGCACCTGCCACCTCCCCTCAATAGGCACATACGTGCCGCGAATCGCACCGCCCGCGTGATTTGTGCCATTGAAGCTGGCTGCCCGGTTTCGCCCGCGAGCCATCCATCTCCGGCTTTGTTTAGTAGTACCAAGACCCCTAAGCCAATTTCCGAATGCACGTTGCAAGCGGCCCCCCTGCGAGGCATGCTTTACGAATCACAACTCTACGGGGTTGTACGGATACCAGAGGTGACTACGATGACAATGGAAGCCCAACGGGCCCGATGCACCGCCGAGCTGCAGCACAGCTACCTCGAAGCCCTCGCTGCGGAGCTCAGTGGGTACGGCTTCCGCGCGACGCTGCATTCGCCGGCCGGCCGGATCCCAAGCCTGCATGTGGTCAATCCGGCCGCAAGCGTGCTAGCGGAGAACATCTTCGCCGCGTGCGGCCGCGATGACACGTGGTGGTTCTGGTGGTCGTGGGCGGAACGGATCGCGATCGCCGACGACGTGGCTCGCGCGGCCGCCCGCGTCGCCCGGGTTCTCGCCGCCCCGCACGACCAAGACATGTCCCCGGGGACGGCACACGACTAGGGCATCCCCCCGGGGCGGCACAGCGCCCAGTAGATGCGCGTTTATACTTGCCCGCGCAAGCTCGGCCACAGGGGCGCCACCGGCGGCCAGGGACCGATTCTCACGGCCGCGGAGGTTGCGTGACCGGCACGACTGAGGCGGGTGTCACATTT
>DATFVJ010000152.1:0-4507 GCA_035260365.1 Streptosporangiaceae bacterium | reverse complement strand
CCGCCTGCGCGAGGCCAGGGGCATCAGCCGTGAGGACGCCGGCTACGAGATACGCGCCTCGCGCTCGAAGATCAGCCGCCTCGAGCACGGGCGGGTGGGGTTCAAGGAACGAGACGTCACGGACCTGCTGGCCCTCTACGGGGTCGACGACGAGCAGGAGCTTGCGGCGCTCACATCGCTCGTGGAACGAGCCAACGCCGCGGGCTGGTGGGCCAGGTACCACGACATCATGCCCGACTGGTTCGAGATCTACATCGGGCTCGAGCAGGCCGCATCGCTCATGCGCTCCTACGAGCTGCAGTTCGTGCCCGGCCTGTTCCAGACCGAGGACTACGCGCGTGCCGTCACCATCCTCGGGCACCGGTCCGCGCCCACCGAAGAGATCGATCGCCGGGTTGCCCTCCGGCGCGCCCGCCAGGAGCTGCTGACCAGCTCGGCGCCGCCGACCGTGTGGACCGTGGTGGACGAGGCGGCGCTCCGGCGGCCGATCGGCGGCCCCGAGGTGATGCGCGGCCAGCTTGAGCATCTCATCGAGATCAGCGAGCTGCAGAACGTCGTGCTTCAGGTCGTGCCGTTCCGGCACGGCGGTCACGCGGCGGCGGGCGGCGCGTTCACCATCTTGCGGTTCGCCGAGCATGACCTGCCGGACGTCGTCTACCTGGAACAGCTCACCAGCGCCGTCTACCTGGACAGGCGCGAAGATACCGACCACTACATGGAAGTCATGGACCGGCTCAGCGCCGAGGCGGAACCCCCTACCGACACGGCGAGCCTGCTAGGGAAGATCATCAAAGCGATCTAGCTGAACTGCCCGCGGATACCCAGCGGCGTCACGGCTTTCGGCCCACGCCGCCGTAGTTGGGCAGGTCAACGGACGCGTCGGGAACTTGCTCATCCGTGCCGATCCGCCACCGGTGCAACTGAGCGACGCCTGGTTCCACCATGTCCAAGCCCTCGAAGAAAGCGCACACCTCGCTGTGTGTGCGCATGGTGACCTCTTCGGCCATCAGCCGGTTGAGCCGCGCCGTGGCCTCGGCGACCTGGCCGGTGTTGATGTCTTTGGCCGGGTGGGCTATCACGAGGTAGCTGCCCGATGGCACGCCGGCGAGCAGTTCGGCGACGATCCCGTACGGGTCATCGCGGTCGGGGATGCAGTGCAGGATCCCCACCAGCATCACCGCTACCGGCGCGGCGAAGTCCAGCACGCTGGCCGCCGCCTTGAGGATCTCACCGGTATCTCGCAGATCCGCATCCACATAGGCGGTTGCGCCCTCCCGGGTTCCCCCGAGCAGCGCCCGGGCGTGCGCGAGGACGATCGGGTCGTTGTCCACGTAGACGATGCGGCATTCTGGCGCGACCCGTTGCGCCACCTCGTGGGTGTTGTTGGCGGACGGCAGGCCGGTGCCGATGTCGAGGAACTGCCGGATGCCCGCCTCCGCGGCCAGGTAGTTGACAGCGCGGCCCAAAAACGCCCGCTGCGCGCGGACGCTGACGCGGATATTGGGGAACGCCGCGATGACCTCTTCGGCGCCTGCCCGGTCAGCGGCGTAGTTGTCCGCGCCGCCCAGCCAGTAGTTGTAGACACGCGCTATGTGCGCCACGCCAGTGTCGATCTTGGCCGGCTCCTTTCCCAATGGGACAGGCGCGAACCACTCGTCTGTCTTGTCGTCGGCTGCCTTGTCGGCCATGGCACCTTCCTTGCTGCCGCTACGGTCACGCGTTCACCGGCCTCAGCGTAGCCCGCGTCCGCGCGGCCCTTCGGTCACAGGCGCCAGTGGAACTGGCCGAGCCGGGTCAGCGCGCCGGCCTCGCCGTCCAGGCGTAGCCGCGCGGCCGAGGTACGGCCGAGCGCCCACATGGTCAGCTCACCAGGCAGCCCGGTGACCGTGACCGTGGGCGTGCCCCGCTTCGCGGTGATCGGTTCCGCGTCCGGTGCGTCCTCCCGGCGCAGCACCACACCGCAGGGCGCCTTGCGCAGCAGCAGCCTGGCCATGCCGAGCCTGCGCCACAGCGCGTCCGCCATGGCCGGGTCGAGGCTGCGAGGTTCCCAGCCCGGCGCCGCGCGGCGCACGTCCTCGTGATGCACGTAGTACTCGACGGTGTTCGCGCGCTCGTCCACGCCAGGGATCGCGAAGAAGGAAGCCGCCGGCGGCCCCCGCCTGATCATGTCGACCAGGTCCGGGTAGTCGTGCTGCCGTGCGATCTTGTCCTGCACGCGGGCGGTGTAACCGGCGAGCGGGCCGCCGAGAATGCCGACCGCGGCGTCGGGGCGGTGCTCGCGCAGTACGAGGTGGGCAGCGAGGTCGCGTGTCGCCCAGCCCTCGCACAGCGTGGGCGCCTGCGGTCCCTTCGCGCCGAGCAGCGCGCACAGCGCGGCCCGTTCCGTACGGGAGAAATTCACACGGTGATCTTAGCCCGGAGGACCGGGCGGGCGGCGATGCGCGCACCTGGCGGCTCCGCCGGACGGTTCTGCTGGGAAGATGAGGGCGAAGACGCAGCAGCAGACATGAGGAGCAGCGGGACCCGCGATGCTGGATCCGGATATTGCCGCCAGGCTCAAGCGTGACGAGCATGGCCTGTTCGCGGCCATCGCACAGCAGTACGACACCGGCGAGGTGCTGATGATGGCGTGGATGGACGACGAGGCGCTGCACAGGACGCTCACCACGGGGCGATGCACGTACTGGTCGCGCAGCCGCGGCGAGTACTGGGTCAAGGGCGAGACGTCCGGTCACCTGCAGATGGTCAGGTCGGTCGCGCTCGACTGCGACGGCGACGCCGTGCTCGTCCAGGTGGACCAGGTGGGTGGGGCGTGCCACACGGGCGACAGAACCTGCTTCGACGCCGGGAAGCTCGACGCGGCCGCCAGTGCACCCCGCACGTCCGGCTGACGCGGTGCCGCCGCCCGCCAGGCCGGCCGCGGCGCGGCCGGTGCGCCGCGAGTTCGGCCTGGTGCTCGCGGTGGGCGCGGCCGGTGCGGGGCTCGTGCTGCTCGCCGCGGCGCAGCCATGGGCGCGGGCGTCGTTCGCTCCGGCGCCGCCGCTGCCCGCCTCCCGTGTCTCGGTGACAGGACACGAACTGGTCCCGGCCGCGGGGGCGCTCGGGCTCGCCGCGCTCGCGTGCCTGGCCGCCGTCATCGCCACCCGCGGCGTCGCCAGGCGCGCCTGCGGCGTGCTGCTCGCCGTGGCGGGCGCGGTCATCGCGATCTCGGCCGCGGCGTCCGTCCGCCGCGCGCACGTGGCGGCGGTCGCGTCCGCCCACTCGCTCGGCCCGGCGGGCCGGCCCCGCCTGGACATGGCGCCGCTGCCGTGGTGGGCCGTTGCCGCGGCCGCTGGCCTGGTCATCGTCGCCGCTGGGGTGCTCGCCGCGTGGCGAGGGACACGGTGGCCAGGGATGTCAGGAAGATATGACCGTCCTGGCCGGTCGCCGCAGACGGATGACGACCCGGCCACGGCGTGGGACGCGCTGGACCGTGGCGCCGATCCGACGGTGCCGGGTGATCCGACGGTCCGGGGCGGCGGCCGGTGACGGCCATTTGGCGAATGATGGCATCGGGCGAGGCCGGGTTACGCTGGATATTGAAACCGCGGTGGAGGCAAGCGTGAACAGGACAGGGTTACTGCGGCGGGCCCCGGCACGTCTGCCCGCGTCAGCGCGCGCACATGTACACCTCGTTACCCGGCTGCTGCTCGCGCAGGCGGGTGCTGTCGCCGCGGTCAGCCTGCTGTTCAGCCGGAGAAGCACGGCACTCGTCGCCGCGACGATCATGCTCGTCGCGGCGCTTTGCGCGCTCGCCGCGCTCGCGCACACGGGCACGCACTCGGCGCGCACCGTGGTGCTCGGGTGTGAGGTGGTCCTGATCGTGTTCGGCCTGTACCGCTTCTTCTTCGACCGCTACGTCGGCGGCACGGTCTTCGCCATCGTGATCGCGGCCACGCTGTTGCATCCCTCGGTCGTCCGCGCCTACGGCGCGGTGCCATCGGCCCTGGGGGATCCGTCCGACGTACCGCGCGGCGACGGGCACGGCGGGCGGGGTGTGCCAGGCGGGTCACCGATCCCCGAACCTACCGGCGGAGCCCTGGGTGAGCCCACCGGGCGATGACGGAGGTGGCGAGCCTGGCCCCGTGCTCGTCGTCGAGCACGAGCCCGCGGTGGCCGAGCTGGCCCGCAGGTACCTGGAGCGGGACGGGCTGACCGTACGCGTCGCCGGCAGTCTCGCCGACGCGGCGGCGGCGCTGCGCGCCGGGCCGCCGGCCGTGGTTGTGCTCGACCTGACCATGCCCGGGCTGACCCCTGGCGCCGTGCGCCGCAGGCTCCCCGTGCGCGGCCACGGCGGCGGGACGGAACTGATCTGTCTCGAGGGCCCGGGTGGGCTGCGGCCACGCCACGTCGGGATCACGGGCGAGGGTGACCTGCGCTGCATCGCCCGCCCGTTCAGCCCCCGGCTCCTTGTCGCCCGGGTGCGTGCCGTGATGCGCCGGTCGCCCGCCGCGCCGGCGCGGCGGGC
>DATFVJ010000151.1:0-4675 GCA_035260365.1 Streptosporangiaceae bacterium | reverse complement strand
AGCGAGGCGTCGAAAGCCAACTGTGCGCCATCGCCGTCGCCGGCCGCGTCGGCATGATCCAACGCGTCAACCGCCAAGGCCACTCGTACCGTGCTCTCGATGACGTCAGTCAGGCGATCCTTCGGTGTCCGACTCACAGAGGCACTGCCTCGGCCAGCGCCCGCTCCCGCACGGGTTCGGCAAGCATCTCGACCGCGGCGACATCCACCGGACGTCCGACCATGCTCTCGACCTCCTCCGCCAGCGTCAGAAGCGGAAACAGCCCGCGCTCACGTGCCGGAAAGTCGACCAGCAGATCTATGTCAGAGTCTGGCGTGTCTTCCCCTCGCGCTACCGAACCGAAAACCCGCACATTCCGCGCACCTATCGTGGTCGCGGCGGCCTGGATAGCCGTCTTGTGTTCACGCAGCAACTCGGAGACAGACCCGGACCGGATGGTTGGCTCAGCCGACCGGCTAGCAATCACAAGCTCATGACCAGCCGCCCGAAGCAACCGCTGCAAGGTCCGCACGGTCGGACTCGCGACGCCGGTCTCATACCGTGCCACCATAGCCTGCGACGTGCCCGCGCGGCGCGCCAATTCAGCTTGCGTGAGGCCGGCCCGCCGACGAACATCAGCCAGGAGTGCGGCAGAATCCATGCCTTGATTATGCCTTTTCCGGCATAATCAAGCAACGAAGGCTGAGACGATCATGGCGCGGGTCGCGGCGCCGGTCTACTGCCGCGGTCGGGGTGGGACAGTTGGAGCCGTGAGCGTCTTCGACCGGTATGTCGTGGTCGACTGGAGCGCGGCCAACCGGCCCAGGCTGGGGACGGACTCGATCTGGATCTGCTGCCTGGGTGCGGACGGTGCGTGCCTCACCCGCAACCCGCCGACCCGTGGCCGGGCCAGGGAAATGTTGCGCGATCTGCTCGTGAGCGCCGTCGGCCGGCGGGAGCGCGTCCTGGCCGGCTTCGACTTCCCTTACGGATACCCGGCCGGCCTGGCCGCCGCGCTCGGGCTCGACGGCGCGGCGTGGCGGGCGATCTGGGATCTGCTCCTGGCCAAGATCGCCGATGATCCCGCCGCCAACGAGAACAACAGGTTCGAGGTCGCGGACGATCTCAATCGCCGCCTCGGCGCGCACGCGGCCTTCTGGGGCCGGCCGCGGGGCCGCATATTGCAGCATCTGCCCAGCACGCGGGCTGTGACCTACCGCGCCAACGGCACGCCGGGCGGGCTGGCGCAGTGGCGGGCCGTGGAACAGCTGCTTCGTGAGCGGGGCCGGTGGCCGCATCCGGCCTGGAAGCTGCTCGGCACCGGCTGCGCGGGCAGCCAGACGCTGACCGGAATCCCGGTGGTCGCCGCGCTGCGCGCGGATCCGGCGCTCGCGGCCGCGAGCCGCGTGTGGCCGTTCGAGGTGACCTCGGCCGAGCTGCCGGTGGGCGAACCCGCCGTCATCCACGCCGAGGTATGGCCGAGCGTGTACGACTTCAGGCCAGCGGCTGGCACGTGCAAGGACGAAAAACAGGTCCGGCATCTGGCCGGGACGTTACGCGGTCTCGATCGCGACGGCGCGCTCGCGGGCATGATGCGCCGGGTGCCCGCGCCGGCCAGGGAGGAGGGCTGGATCCTCGGCGTCGAGGTTCCATGATTCCGGTTACTCCGCCCGCGAATGGAGGCTGCGCAGCTCGTGATCTTGAACGGTCAAGCTCATGAGGCGAGTGTGCCGCGTCGGCGATCCCGCGGCCGGCTCGGCGGCCCGCATGGTGTATCCATGCTCCCGGCGCGTTCATGATCCGTTTCTGTGGAATCCTGCCGGCACATAGCGCAGGCAGAATGACACAAGTGCGGATCTTGGGCTGTTTCCCCATGATCGATGTCCGTTTAGGCGCGCGTCCGCGGCGACGTGTCACCGGCCGGGCGGCGGGGCTGCAGGTGGTGCTCTAGCAAGGTGAACGGCAAGATAACGGGTGCCGACGGGCGGGTAACGCCGCTGCCCAGGGGGATGATGGGCCAATCCGGATCATTGGGCAGGCGCAGCGGAGGTCACGGTGCCGGATTCTCGTGCGGGCGGGCCGCGTTGGCGCTGGCCGCATCCGGCCTGGCCGCATCCGGCCTGGCCGCGTCCGAGCTGGCCGCGCATGAGCTGGCCGCACCGGTGGCCGGGGAACTCCGCACCGGGTAGGCCGCACGGTAGCGCGTCGCGCGGCTGGCCGGACGGTTCGGCAATGCGCCGCCTGCCCGTGCTTCGCGGCCTCCTGCCGGTCGACCGGCCGGAGATGCCCGCCGACCTGCTCGCCGGTCTGACGCTGGCGGCGCTCGGCATCCCAGAAGTGCTCGGGTACGCGAAGATCGCTGGGATGCCGGTCGTGACCGGCCTGTACACGTTGCTCCTGCCGATGGCCGTGTACGCCGTTCTGGGTTCCTCGCGGCACCTCGTCGTCGGCGCGGACTCCGCGACGGCGGCCATCCTCGCGGCGGCCCTCGCCGGGCTCGCGGTCACCGGGTCCGCGAGGTACGTCAAGCTGGCCGGGCTCGCCGCCCTGCTCGCGGGGGCGCTGCTGCTGCTCGCCCGGCTGGCCCGGCTCGGGTTCCTGGCGAATTTCCTTTCCCGCACCCTCCTTGTCGGGTTCCTCACCGGCGTCGGCATCCAGGTGGCGGCCGGCCAGCTCCCCGACATGCTCGGGGTGACGGCCGCGGGCAAGAACACCCCCGCCAAGCTCCTGAACATCGCGCGCGCGTTCCCGCATGTCCACGGGACAGACGTGGCGGTGTCGGCCGGGGTCATCCTGGTCGTGCTCGCCGCACGCCGCATCACCCGCAAGGTTCCCGGACCGCTGATCGCGGTGATCGTCGCGATCATCGTGAGCAAGTCAGTGGACCTGGCCGGACACGGCGTGGCCGTACTCGGCCCGGTCCCGCGTGGGCTGCCGAGCCTGGGGCCGCCGGCGCTCGGCTTGCACGACGCCGGCGCGCTGCTCGGAGCCGCGGTGTCCATGTTCGTCGTCATCCTCGCGCAGAGCGCGGCGACCTCACGCGCCTACGCCCTGAAGTACGAGGAGGAGTTCAGCGAAGACATCGACCTGGTCGGCCTGGGCGCCGCGAACGTGGCGGCCGCGTTCTCCGGCACGTTCGTCGTCAACGGCAGCCCGACCAAGACACAGATGGTCGACAGCGCCGGCGGCCGCGGCCAGCTCGCGCAGCTCACGACCGCCGCGGTGGTCCTCATCGTGCTGCTGCTGCTGACCGGGCCGCTCGCCTACCTGCCGGTCGCGGCCCTGGCCGCGGTGGTCTTCCTCATCGCGATCGAGCTCGTCGACGTCGCCGGGATGCGGCACATCCTGGCGTGCCGCCGGCACGAGTTCGCCATCGCCCTGCTCACGGCGGCTGCGGTCGTGGTCCTCGGGGTCGAGGAGGGCATCGCGCTCGCCGTCATCGCCTCGGTCATCGACCATCTGCGGCACAGCTACCACCCGCTCAACAGCGTGCTGGTGAAGTCACCGACCGGACACTGGCGCCTCATCCCGGTGGCTCCCGGCGCACGGACCGAGGAAGGGCTGGTGATCTACCGGTTCGGTACCAGCCTCTACTATGCGAACGCGCCCAGGCTCCTCGAGGACGTCACGGCTCTCGTCGAGCACGGCACCCCCGTGCGGTGGCTGGTGCTCGACTGCGCCGCCATCGGTGACATCGACTACACGGCGGCGGCCGTCCTGAGCCGGGGCGTCGAACTGCTCCACAAACGGCACATCCGCGTCGCCTTCAGCGCCCTGCTGGACCCGGTGCGCAAGCAGCTCGACCGCTACGGCATCAGCGAGACCATCGGCGCGGACGCCTTCTACGAGACACCCGGTGAGGCACTTGAGGACTTCCGCGCCCGCGGCAGCGTCGGCGCCTAACCGGCGGATCCCGCGGCAGCCGTGATGGAGCGTTATCGACGGCTCTGGCAGGCTGGTTCACTGTGCCAATGACAACGGCCTGGGACGGGCGCCGACCCACCAGGGCGGACCTGCAGGCGGCGCGCGACGCCACGCTGCCCGATGTCCTGCCCAAACCGGGCGCCGGGTTCGCGGTGCTGTTCTGCGGGATCAACCCGAGCCTGTACTCGGCCGCGACCGGCCACCACTTCGCCCGGCCAGGCAACCGGTTCTGGCCGGCCCTGCACCTGTCCGGCTTCACCGCGCGCAGGCTCGCGCCGAGCGAGCAGGGCCTGCTGCGCGACCGCGGCCTTGGCCTCACCAACCTGGTGGCGCGGGCGACCGCGCGGGCCGCCGAGCTGACCGCCGCCGAGCTTGCGGCGGGCGCCGCGCGCCTGGCCGAACTCGCGGCGGCTCGCCGGCCGCGCGTGGTCGCGATCGCCGGAGTGACGGCGTACCGGACCGCGTTCGGCCGACCCGGCGCGGGCATCGGCCCGCAGCCCCACACCCTCGGCCCCGCGCTCGTTTGGGTCCTGCCCAACCCGAGCGGTCTCAATGCTCTATGGACTATACCCAAGCTCGTGGCCGCCTTCGCTGAGTTGCGGGAGGCCGTGGAAGCCCAGTAGCACCGTTTGCGCTGGTCAGACACCCCGGGGCTTAAGTTGTCAAATGGGGGGCTATCCGGGCGGGCAAGTGGCTTTGCGTGAGGCATGCTGACGCCGCCGTCCGGCCGGGCTGACGCCGGAAAGCTCTGGTGACAGGCTCGGTCGGTTAT
>DATFVJ010000150.1:0-7073 GCA_035260365.1 Streptosporangiaceae bacterium | reverse complement strand
CATCGATGTCGCCGCGCCGATCCTGCCGTACCGCGTCGGCCGGACGGGAGTCTCGCCCGGCTATTCGGTGGTCAGGCAGGGTTCGACCTATGTGCTCTTCACGGTGGCGGGCCAGCACGGTTCGGACATCGGGCCGATCGTGAGCTACTGGGCGTGCGCACCGACCGGACCCTGGCACGGGCCTTACGCCGTCTACCAGCCGCCGCAGACGGCCGGGGGCGGGGTCACGGGGAACATGCTCGCGTACAACATCCACGTGCATCCGGAATGGACGACCGGCACGGGTCTGCTGCTCAGCTATGACATCAACGACGCGCTGCCAAGCGCCACCGCAGCGGTGATAGAGGCGGACGTCAACCTCTACCGGCCGCAGTTCGTCCGCGTGAAGCTCGGGCCCGTGCGCCGCAAGGCGCCGCACGCACGGTCATAGCCGGTCAGTCCCGCCGGAACAGCACCAGGTTGACATAGCGGTCGCGAGGGCGCACGAGCCGGCCCAGCATTCCGCGCTCGGCCACGTGCGCATTCGCCCGCTGGTGGGCGGCCAGGTCGAAGGTGTCGAGCGGGACCCAGGAGTCGTCCGGCATCACCTCGCCGCGGTAGCCCCATCCGTCAAGCAGGCCTGCCACGTCCTGAATTCGCTGGTGGCGAGCCTCGAGCTCGACCAGGAGCAGCGGTGAGTCTCGTCGTATGGTCTGCTCGGCCCCACGCAGCGCGGCCGCCTCGTGACCTTCGATGTCCATCTTCACGAAGCGGACGTCGGTGAGGCCGAGACTGTCGATGGTCACCCGCCTGACCATGACGGATCGCCCGTCCCGGTGTTCCAGGGACGCGACGCCTTCCGCGCCACGCCCCCCTCGGGGAAACCAGAGCTCCGCGCTGCCCGCATGATCCGACGCTGCCGCCTCGACGATGGTGGCGGCCGGGAATCGTGCCCGCACCAGTTGCGCCAGGACAGGGTTGGCCTCGATCGCCACGACTCGGTCGGCCAGCCCGGTGAGCCGGGCTGTCCATGGCCCGTACCATGCACCGACGTCTAGGGCGGTGCCGCCGCGCGGCGCCCAGCTTCCGATCCGCGCAAGCTCGACCTCGACGCGTGGGTAGACGGCCCGCATCAGCGCGGCGAAGGCCCGGTCGGGCACGGCGCCCGCGATGGCGGAGCGGATGCTGACACCGAATCGTTCGCCGACCGGGTGCACGGACATGGCGAACGAGGTTAGCAACCAGATCCGCCCATGACTATGCGCGGTCTGACACATCTGCTCCCGCGGTATGTGCCGACGCGCCGGACGGGCCCGCGGCGCCCGTCAGCCGGCGAGCCGGTCAGTGAGCCGGTCAGGCGTCCGCCGGTCAGGTGCGACCCGGCGGGCGGTTGCCCGGCCGCGCCAGCGCGGCGCCATGCGGTGCCGACCGCCGGGGGAGGGGCCCGGCGGCGTCTCCCGGCGGCACATGCGCCTGCGGCACTTGCGTACGCCGTGCGTGCCGGCCGTGCCGCGGCCGATCGGATGACCGGTACAGGCGCTGGGCCGGACGCTCAACGCAGTAATAGCCGGCTGTCGCCACCGCGATGGTCAGCAGCGTGATCGCGGCAAAGATGCCGATGACCTCGATCGTGTTGTACGAACCGCCGTGATAGACGTCCTTCAGCCGGGTGACATCGAAGAACGCGTATATCACCAGGAACTGCCAGAGGAACACGCCGTAGGAGATCTTCCCGAGAAATCGCATGGGGCGGTTGCCGAGGAGACTGTTGAGCCGGGTTGGCCCGGGCGGCTGGAACGCTGCCGATGCGACAATCACACTTGCGACGACGGTGTAGAGCGCGGTCTTCATCTCCGTCCCCCACACGTCGGGTATGCCTATCACTTCAGAACCCGTTATGGGCGTGCAAGCGATGGCGAAAACCAGGGCGGCGAGGAGCCAGCACGCCCCGGAAGAGAAGCCGACGGTGCGGCAGAACCGGCTTACCGGGCCATCGTGCCCCGGTTCCGCGTGCGCCCAGACGGCGAGGACCGCGATCGCCATGCCCGCCGCGAACCACGTGCTCATGCGCGGGAGCGTGTCCCCGAGCCAGTACTGCCTGCTCGGATAGAAGACCACGATAACGAAGGCATAGGAGGACACGGCCAGCCAGGTGATCCCGGTGAGCAGCCGCTTCGCCCGCAGGTTCACGTCCGGGCCGGCGCGGCGCGCGCGCCAGCCGAGCACCGCGGCTATGAGGGGAAGGGCCAGGTAGAACGAGACCTCGACAGAAAGGGTCCACACCTGGGCCAAGCCGGTCGCGCCGGTGCCTTGCCACCACGGGTGGCGGTTGTAGATCTGGGCCAGGAGGAGATACTGCGCCCACGCTGACGGCGCGCGGGCGTGAGCCGCGTTCAGCGTGGGCAGCGCGATGAGGACGGCCACCCAGTAGATGGGCAGGATGCGCAGGGCACGCCGCCACAGGAAGGGACCGGCCTTCGGCCCCCCGCGGCCGAGCAGCACGGCTGCGGCCCATGGCCGGAAAAGCAGCAGGCCGGACAGGGCGAAAAATATCGGCACGCCGATGTCACCGCGAGATACCACCCAGGACGCGGGGCTCCCCGTGTAGGCGAAGCCGGTCTGACCGCCGACGTGTATGACAAGCACGGCCAGCGCGGCGATCGCGCGGATCCCGTCGAGGGCGCCCTGGTGGCTGGAGATCGGCGGGAGGTCGCGCGTGGGCTGGGCTGCTGGGACGGGCCGGCCCGTCGCGGCCGGCCGAGCGGCTGGCTGGGGCCGGTGCGCCGCGATCCCAGCCACCGGAGGCGGGGCCTGCGGCCGGGTCCGCGGCGCCATTTCTCCATATCCAGACGTCGAACCCGTTACGGTCGCACCCGGGGGTGCGGCCTGACCTGGGTCAGTGATGGGGCTTCGCCTCAGCCTCACTCGCCGCGCTCCATGACGTGACTCGTTTCCCACGAGTTCCGGTTCATGAGATCCCTCACGCTACCCCTAACGGGACATAAGCCCCTTTTGCCGGTCAACTTGTGGACCCAGGCACCAAATGACCACGGACCAGCGGGCCGCTGGTGAACACCCCGGAGCGCGTGGGCCGTTTACCGTCGCCGCAGGACCACAAGCAAGTTCCAGGTGAGGACCTCGCGCGCACCGGGCAGCCGCAGCAGCGGCCTTGTCCATCCTGGCAGGTAACGAGGCACGGCGTCGATGAGCTCCGCGTCCCGGCGGGACCGTGCCCACCGCAGCGCCCAGGCGACAGAGACCGGATAGAGCCCCCGGCCGTAAAGATTCTTCGGCGGCCTGCCGTGACGGCGCTCGTAACGCCGCGCGGCCCGGGCGCCGCCCAGGTAGTGCCAGGGTGACGTCTCGTGGCCTCCCCACGGCGACAGCCAGTTGGTGAACGCGCAGAAAATGACGCCCCCCGGGCGGGTCACCCGAACCATCTCGGCGATCATGAGCTGCGGATCTGGAACGTGTTCCAGGACATTGGACGAGAAGCTCACGTCAACCTTCCCTGATCCCACCGGAAGGTCCAGCGCGCTGCCAAGCACGCTGCCGGGCTCCGGGCTTCCTTGCCCGGCAAGCTCGCCCGCGTCGGCGTCCACACAGAATGCCCGCGCACCTGCGGCGTGCAGTGCCCTGACGAAAAAGCCGGGGCCGCCGCCCACGTCGAGCACCACCCGCCCGCGCAGCTGCGTGTACTGGCCGAGTTGCCGCACGGTGTCGTCCGCGAGCCGCGAATAGTATCCAACCGCGTCATGTTGCTCATCGCGGAACGCCCGCAGCAGGCGGACCGATCTGGCAATATCGGCGCGGAAGGCTGCCGCCGTGGCCGGCCGCGTTCCCGCATCTGGTATTCCGCTGCTCACGAGGAAGGTCTTTAGCAGAACGCGCGACGTGTCCACAAGGCGCGCGGGCCACAACTGAGGCGTCCGCCAGGCGCGTCGGCCCGCACGCCGCGCCAGGCACGCGCGGGTCGCAGGGCTCGTGATGCCTGGTAGAGACCGTCCCGGCGTCCGGTGTGCGCGGTATGCCGCGCCACCTCGCCGCGCGGCGCGAAGAAAGTTACTATTCGGTATAGCTATGGCTTGTGAGCTGGATCACGTTCTAATGTGGTGCCACGTCCCAGGCGCTCGCGGTGACTCCTGCTCCTCGGGTCGACCAGCCTGGCAAGGAGGACCGTGGTGACGAGGTCGTTCGGTCGTTGCGTCACGGCCCACGGTGATCTGATTCCAGAGCCGCCTGCCGGGGCAAGGTCAAGCCTGAACCAACTGAGCCGCAACCAGCTGAGCCGCGCGGGCGGCCTTGTGCACCAGGAGGACGAGTGCGAATCGTTGGCCTGATACTTTCCGGGGTCGGGGCTTTCTTTGTGGTGCTCGCTTTGCTGTTGCGGTTCTATGTGCCTGGCCAGGTCGTGAAGTTCCCGCTCAATGAGTACCAGATCGCCGTTCTGCACGCCACCAACGCAAGTTATTTCAGCGCCGCGAAGCTGCGCATCATCTCTGGTATCCCCGTGACCGCCACAAACACGCTACGGGGGGATGTGATAGCAGGCAGCGGGAGCACGGCGGTCTGGGATGAGTTCACGGTGGTGCGGGATGACGCCAACAACGTCAACTTCGACTACACGATACTCCGGGGGCCTTTCGACCGGCGTACCGGTGAGATGGTGAACTGCTGCGGGGCGGCGCTGAACGCCAAGCCGGCCCACATGTCCGGCCAGGGCTATGTATGGCCGTTCGGGGCGCAGAAGAAGACCTACATGGTTTTCGACACCACGCTGGCGAGGGCTATGCCGGCGACCTACGCGGGCACCGCAACGGTCGACGGCCTGAGCACCTATCGGTACGTCGAGCAGGTCGCACCCAGTCAGTCAGGTTCCCAGACGCTGCCGGGGGTGCTCGTGGGCATGAAGGACCAGCCGTCCGTCACCCTCCCCGAGTACTACCAGGCGACCAACACGTTCTGGGTGGATCCGGTTACCGGCGGCCCGGTCAGCGTCGAGGGGAACGAGACACTGACGCTACGCGACAGCAGCGGCGCGACGCGCCTGGTGCTCTTCAATGCCGACCTGAAGTTCACCCCGCAGAGCATCAAGAGTTTCGTCGACAACGACGTCAGGGGTAAGAACAAGATCAATTTGGTCACCAATATCCTGCCGCTCGTCCTGCTCATTGTGGGCGTGATCCTGCTTGCCGCCGGCATCGTGCTCGGCGTCCTCGGCCGCCGCGGGGCCGACGAGCCTGCCCGCGAAGGTGGATTCCAGCCCCAGGATCAGGGCCTGGCGCCACACTGACGCTGCCCCCGAGCGAAATAGAACACGTTGCAGTTTTGCGACTATAGACTCCGCACGTGCGGACACGGGTAAGCGAACAGTTCGGGATCGAGTTTCCGATCTTCGCGTTCAGTCATTGCCGGGACGTCGTCGCCGCGGTCAGCAGGGCGGGCGGGATGGGCGTGCTCGGCGCGCTCTATTTCACCCCCGATGAGCTCGAGGTCGAGCTGGCCTGGCTGGACGAGCACGTCGAGGGCAGGCCGTACGGCGTCGACGTTGTCATGCCCGCGTCATACGCGGGCGCGGGCCTCGAGGTTGATTCACCGACGGACCTGCTGGCCCGGCTGCAGGAGATGATTCCTGCGGGCCATCGCAGCTTCGTCGACAAGCTGCTCGCTGACAGTGGGGTGCCGCCGCTGTCGGCCGAGGGCGACGCGGGGCGGCATCTGCTCGGCTGGACGGACGCGACCGCGCGGCCGCAGGTGGAGGTGGCGCTGCGGCATCCGATCGCGCTGCTGGCCAACGCGCTCGGCCCGCCGCCGGCCGACGTCGTCGAGGAGGCGCACCGCCACGGCGTCCCGATGGCGGCGCTGGCGAGCAACGCGCGGCACGCGCGCAAGCAGGCCGAGGTCGGCGTAGACATCATCGTGGCCCAGGGCACCGAGGCCGGCGGTCACACCGGTGACGTTTCCACGATGGTGGTGGTGCCGGAGGTGGTGGACGCGGCCGCGCCGCGCCCGGTGCTTGCGGCCGGGGGAATCGGGCGTGGCCGGCAGGTCGCCGCCGCGCTCGCGCTCGGTGCGGAGGGCGCGTGGACGGGTTCGGTGTGGCTGACCGTCGCCGAGGCGGACACACCGCCGGCCGTCCGCGCCCAGATTCTGGCCGCGACCTCACGTGACACGGTGCGCTCGCGGTCGATGACCGGCAAGCCCGCGCGGCTGCTGCGCAACGACTGGACCGCCGCGTGGGAGGGCCCGGACTCGCCAGGCACGCTGCCCATGCCGCTGCAGTTCATGCTGATCTCCGATGCGCTCAGGCGCACCTCACGGGCGGGCGCCACGAACCTGATGGCGATGCCGGCCGGCCAGATCATCGGCTCGATGAACCAGGTCAAGTCCGCCCGCGAGGTGATCTTCGAGATGGTCGAGGAGTACGTCGAGACGATCGAGCGGCTCAACCGCATCACCGCCGGTTAGCGCGCCGGAATCCGGCGATACGCGCCCGGTCGCGGGGCGGCCTCGGTGAGCCTCCGCAGCCTCACCGAGCCTCGGCGAACTCATCGGCCGTGAAAGACCGCGGGGCGCTTCTCCGCGAAGGCGCGCGTGCCCTCCTTCGCATCCTCCGACCCGATGACCGGCCAGCCGATCGCGTCGGAAATCTTCAGCGCCTCTTCCTCCGCCATCGCTTCCGTCTGCCGGTAGCAGCGCAAAATGGCCTGCACCGACAGCGGGCCGCACGCGGCGATCTGGTCCGCGATCTCGCGTGCGACATCAAGCGCGGTGCCGTCGGGCACGACGCGGGTGATCAGCCCCATGGCGACCGCCTCCGCCGCGGTGATCGGCCGCCCGGTGAGCAGGATGTCCATCGCGTGGGTGTACGGGATCTGTCGGGGCAGGCGGACCGCGGAGCCGCCCATCGGGAAGAGGGCGCGGCGGGCCTCGAACAACCCGAGCGTGGCGCTCTGCCCGGCTACCCGGATGTCGGTGCCGAGCAGCAGTTCGGTACCGCCGGCCACCGCGTGGCCTTCCACCGCGCACACCAGCGGCTTACCGGGCCTGGCCTCGCGGAGCAGTCCCTTCCAGTGGAAGTTCTCGATCTCGCC
>DATFVJ010000149.1:0-7424 GCA_035260365.1 Streptosporangiaceae bacterium | reverse complement strand
CTGGCCGTCGCGGTGAAACCGGCACCGAGTAGCTTGCCCCCCGCGGCGGTGAGCGCGGTGATCTTCTGCGCTCCCGGGCCGGACAGCCCGCGGCCTGATGGGACGATCACCCGCCAGGCCGTCCCGTCCGCTGAGGTCAGGACGACGACGTCGGACCGGCCGGGCGCGCCGGTGGTGCCGACGGCCACGAAGCCGCTGCCGGTCGCCGTCAACCCGGTCAACGTGACCCCGGTCGAGGTGGCCCCGGCCGATGTTGCCCCGGTCGAGGTGGCCCCGGTCGAGGTGGCCCCGGTCGAGGTGACTGGGTTCCCTGGCACCGGGACGGTGATCTCCCGCCACGTCAGCCCACCGTCCGCGGAGACCGCCATGAGCGGAACGTCGCCGGTGGGGCGAAGAACGGTCCCGGCAGCGACGACCGTATTGCCCGACGCGGTCACGTAGGTGAGGTACGCGCTGCCCCCGCCGCTGACGGCGGGCAGGCCGATCAGCCGCCACGCGCGGCCGTCCGCCGACGTCCAGGCGGCGGGCAGGCCGCCATGCTGACCGATCGCGACGAAGCCAGCCGAAGTGGCGGTGACGGCGACCATGCGCCGTGTCCCTGCCTTGCCGTCGAGTGCGCCCTTGCGCGCGTCGACCGCGCGGTCCCATTTGCCCAACCCGGACGACCACCAGGCGGCGGCGATCGTGCGTCCGCCCGCGGTGCGCGCGCCGACAGCGACGTATTGCGAGCCGCGGGCCGCCGCCGCGCTCACAGTGGCACCGGCCTGCGCGAACGCGGCGGCGCCGTCAGCGGCCCGCCACGTGCGGCCGTCCGGCGAGAACACGACAACCGGGCGCGGTGCGCCGCCGCTCAACCCGCCGACCGCCAGCCACCCACTGCTGCCCGCGGCGACGCTGGTCAGCGCGGCCAGCCCGGTACGGCCGAACACTGCGGGCGCCGCGCCCACCGCGCGCGACCAGGCGCGGCCGGGCGGTGCGTCCCAGACCGCTGGCTGGCCGTTCGCGCTGCCGACCGCGACGTCAAGACCCGGGGTCGCGGCGATCGCGGTGACGGCCAGCTGCGGGAACGAATCCCCCGGGATCTTGGTCAGGTCGACGACGACCCGGGTGGCCGCGGCCACAGCGAGGAAGCCCTGGCTGCCTGCCCCTGCGGCGGTGCCGCCCGCCGCGACGACGCTGCCGCCCGGCAGCACCGTCAGGCCGGAAACCGTCGTGGCGCCCGCGTTGGCCAGGACGGCCGCCTGCCGCCACGACCGGCCGGTCAAGCTCCGGTAGGCGAGGAGGTTCCCGCCGGTCACGGTCGCGGCGATGACCGCACCCTGATCGCTGCCGCGAACCGTGAGCAGCTGCAGGCGCGCATTCCTGCCCGCGGCGATCGTTCCTGCGTAGCTCCACGTGCTGCCGGTGGCGGAGGAGTAGACGACGCCCCCAGAACCTGAGGCGCTCGTGTTTCCCGGACGCACCACGACGAACCCGCCGCCCGTCGACGCGAGGCCGCTGACCGCGTCGGCCGCTCCGTTGGTCACGGGGACGGGTACCTGGGTCCAGCTCACCCCGCCGTCCGTGCTCTGCCACAAGCCGGTCGAGGTACGGTGCTGCACGCGCGCCTGCTTATCCGCGGCGGTCCGCACGGTCGTCGTGACCTGCGCGGCGATGACGGTGTTCGCACCGTGGGCCGCCGCGCCGACGACCGCCCCGACCGCACCGGATGCGGGCAGCCGCAGCTGCGGGGCGGTGGTCCGCTGCCATGAGCGGCCGTCCGGCGAGGTCCACACGACCGGGATGGCGATCCCGTGCGGGGCGACGGACCCGGCAGCGAGGAAGCCATGTGCCGTGGCCGTCACGGTGAGCACCTGGTCACCGGGATCGAGCGGGATGCCGGGCGGGGCGGCAAGCTGCCACGACCGGCCGGTCGCGCTTGTCCACGACGCGCCAGGCCCCACGGCCAGCCAGCCTGCCGGGCCCGCGACGATCGCGGCCGGCAAGTGCGCGGCCGGCGGCTCGCCGCCGTCGGCTGCGAGCACGGGTGCGAGCCGCCAGGCGCGCCCGGAGTCGGTGGAGAAGAAGAACTGGGCGCGGCTGATGTCGGTACCGCTCTGCGACCCGGCGGCGACTACGGTGCTGCCGTAACTCGCGACCGTGGTCAGGGACTGGAAGACCCCGCGCGCCGCCAGCGATGGCGACGTCGTGAAGTCAGCCGTGGCCAGGGCCGCCGACGGGTAGGGCGATACGGGCACCCGGGACCGCGGCTGCCGCGCTGCCGCCTTCTGCCCGCCACCGCCCGCGCCGCTGATCAGGTATCCCGCCACGACGAGCACGGC
Source organism: Streptosporangiaceae bacterium (assembly GCA_035260365.1). Classification (GTDB taxonomy): domain Bacteria; phylum Actinomycetota; class Actinomycetes; order Streptosporangiales; family Streptosporangiaceae; genus DATFVJ01. The sequence continues at coordinate 5,103 of DATFVJ010000149.1, read as the reverse complement.
GACGACCACGACTACCACGGCGCCGATGACGATCGTGCCGCTCCTGATCCCGCGACGCGCCGCAGCGGTTGCGGCCGGACCCTGCGCTGCGGCACCTGCGGCCAGGCCCTGGGCCGCGGCGCCCGCGGCCGGGGCTTGGGGCGCGACGCCCGCGGCCGGGCCGTGGACCGTGGAGCCTGCGGCCGGGCCCTGCGCCCCGGCGCCCGCGGCCGGGGCTTGGGGCGCGACGCCCGCGGCCGGGCCGTGGACCGTGGAGCCTGCGGCCAGGCGCTGGGGCGCGGCGCCCGCGGCCGGGCCCTGCGCCCCGGCGCCACTGGGGACCCCTGGCCCACCGCGGGTGGGAACGCCCGGCCCGCCACGGGCGGCACGGGAAGCGGCGCGCTCAGCGCGGCCTTTGCCTTTGCCGCGGCGCAGCCGGCCCGGCGGCGTCAGTGCCGACTCGATGCGCTCCCATTCGGCCTCGGGAGGTTGCCAATCGGCGACCGGACGCTGCCAGACGATCCCCGATTCGTTCCAGATGCTCTGGGACCGCTGCCACATCGAGCCACCGGCCTGCTTGTGACCGCCCACCGGACCCGACGGCCCGGGATCGCCAGTGACCGGTTCGATACCAGGCCCGCCGGGCAGGCCCCGGAGCGCCGGGGTCGGGCCGACAACGGGCGGCAACGGCGCGCCTGCCGCCGCGCCGCCGATCGGCGGCGCGTCGGCCTGGCCGGTAGACGGCGCGGCATCCTGCCCGGGTGGCGGTGGCGCCGGCGTGCCGTAACCATAGCCGTAACCGCTCTCACCTGGATCGCCGTACCCGGGACCGTAGCCGTATCCGGTGCCGTAGCCATATTCGTCGCTTACGGGTTCGCCGGGCCCCCAGCTTTGCGTGCCGCCGTCCTCAGGGGTTCCCGTGGTGTCCACCTTTGCCCTTGTCCGTCCGGCGTCAGCCAGTGCCGCAGCCAGAACCTGATGGTCCGGTCAGAACAGACGCTTACCGCCGCTGATCGTACCGGGGCACAGGGGGGTCGCGCGGATGAAGAAACGCCGTGGACCGCGGCCCCGGCGCTGCGGGTGGCGGGCGGTCGCTGCTGGACCGGCAGCGACCGCCCGCACCATGAACCACTGCGCCGTCAGCAGGCCGCACGCGCCGACATGAGGTCCTGCATGGCCTCCCGCAGGCTCGCGAGTCCCTCGTCGCCGACCGACTCAAGGAATCTGCGCATGGTGACAAACCGGTCCCCGCCCGATTGCCACACCTCCACCATGAGCCTCGCGTCATGCTCTTCCCTGCTCTCGGCAGGCCAGTACCGCCACGCCCGGCCGACCTTCTCCCGCTTCAGCACGCCCTTGCGGAAGAGGATGCCCATCACCGTCATCACGGTCGTGTACGCAACGAGCCGGTCATACTGCATGCGTTCGCGCACCTCGCGGACGACGTAAGGTCGGTCCGCCGCCCACATGACATTCATGATCGCGCTTTCGAGTTCGCCGAACTCACGCACGATGCGCCACCTCCGGCGAACATGCTAAGCACGAGATGCAGATTGCAGCGAGGAACTAGCCAGTAACCGAGAGTAAGAATGCCTCCCCCGGGCGCTGCTTATTGAACCGGGCGACTTACGCCTGCCCGGCGATGGCGCGCCCGGGGCCGTCCCGCACCCACGTGCGGTACCGCGATGGTCCGTGAAGCGCCATCCGCGGCACCCAACGGGGTCATCGCAGGCCGGCGAACAGTCCAAGATCCGCAACTGTGTCATTCTGCCTGCGCTATGTGCCGGCAGAATGACACAGAAACGGATCATGAGCCCGCCGGCGGCACAGTCGCGGGTGCGGCGGTCATGGTCGTGCCAGGTGGCGTCTCTTGGGGGCGTGGATGGCACTTTGGGGCGGGCGAGCCCTGGAGATCGCCGACGCAACCGCCAGGGGGAGCTTGACTGTTCAAGATCACGAGTTGGGTCGCAGCCGGTATTCGCCACAAATGCCGGGATAACGAAACGGGCCCATGGGGTGATTCAGGGCAGCTCGACGAGCGTGGCGGCGAGTTCGTCGAGGACGGGCTGGCCCACGCCGGCCTGGGACAGGAAACCGCCGACCGAGCCATGTTGGTCCCGCAGGGCGGCGAGCACCTCGCGCATGGCTTCGGCCGGCGCGTCGAGCACCGCGCCTGGCACGGTCTCGTAGCTCTCGCTGCGCCGCAGCAGCCGCTGCTCGATGCCTTCCAGGCTGTCCGTGGTGCGCGCGTAGTCGGCGACGATGTCATCGTCGCCGACGCCGAGCGCACCGAGGATCGAGGCGATGACGAGCCCGGTCCGGTCCTTGCCCGCCGCACAGTGCACGATCACCGCGCCCGGGGCGCCCGCTACGGTGGCGATCGCGCGCACCAGCGGTTCTCCCGCAAGTTCGAGTATCCACACGTACCGCTCGGCGAGGGTCAGGCCGGGTCTTTCGGCCGCCCCGGCGTTCCGCTCGTTGATCAGCGGCGCGTGGATGGTCTGCACGCTGGTGCGATCGAGCGGGCGCGGGGCGTCGCGCTGCCGTTCGTAGTCGGTCCGCAGGTCGACCACGGTCGTGATGCGCAGGTCGCCGGTAAGCAACGCGACGTCGGCCGCGCTGAGCTCGTTCAGCGCGTCGCTGCGGAACAGTCTCCGCCAGCGCATCCGCGGCGGCGGGCTCGCGGGCAGGCCGGACCGCGCGACCTGGTATCCGCCCACGTCGCGGAAGTTCACGCACCCGTCGAGCAGAATGTGGCGATCCACGCTGCCTCCAAGTCACCTGATCGCTGGCTGCGCCGCCGCGCCCGCCACGCAAGACCACGCCACACCGAACCGGACCGCCTCTCGCCGCACCGAACCGCCCCCCATGCAGCCCACCGGGCTGTCCGGCGCGGCGGCCGGATGAGATTCCCGCGGCGGTGGCAACCTGGTGCGGCGGTGTCAACGTGATGAACCGCCTGCCGATCACCGGCGGGGTGGGTCAGCCGCCAAGCGCGCCGAACAACGCGGCGGTCTGCTCGCCCGCGTCGGCCGGCACGATCTGCGGCTGCTCGGCGTTGATCTGCTCCCAGGCCTCGCGCACGTCCTCGGCCCGCAGGCCGCCCTTCTTGACCCAGCCAGGGCCCTCCGCCACGAAGACTCGCGCCACCCGGCCGCCAGCCACCGAGTACGCCTGGCCCGTGGAGGCGCAATCTTCGTGGGCGAGGTAAGAGACCAAGGGCGTCACGAACTGCGGCCCGAGCCCGTCGGCAAGCTCGGGGGGGAACAGGTCCGCGGTCATCCGCGTGTAGGCCACCGGAGCGATCGCGTTCACCTTGATGCCGTATTTGGCGCCCTCGATCGACAGTGTCTTGGTGAGGCCGATCAGGCCCATCTTCGCCGAGGCGTAGTTGGCCTGGCCGAAGCTGCCGAACAGGCCCGCGGGCGAGGAGGTCATCACCACCCGCCCGTACGCCTGCGCCCGGAGGTGGGGCCAGGCAGCGTGCGTGACCAGGAACGATCCGCGCAGGTGGACGCCGAGCACGGCGTCGAACTCGGCCGAGGTCATCTTCAGGAACGACTTGTCACGCAGGATCCCCGCGTTGTTCACGACGACGTCCACGCGGCCGAACTCGGAAATCGCGGTCGCTACGATCGCCTCCGCGCCCTCGACCGTCGCGACGCTGTCCCCGTTCGGTACCGCCGCGCCGCCGCTCTTGCGGATTTCCTCCACTACCTCGCTTGCCGGGCCGCTTGACGTGCCCGTGCCGTCGACCGCGCCGCCGAGGTCGTTGACGACAACCATCGCGCCGCGCGCGGCGAGGTCGAGGGCGTGCGCCCGGCCGAGGCCCTGACCACCGCCGGTCACGATCGCGACGCGCCCGTCAAACCGCAGGTCCGCCATCTGCTCCTCCTCGCACGGCGGGCCCGGCCCCGCTCGCACCGTCCAGTGTTATCACGCCGCGGTGACAGCCGTGCAAGCGCTCTCTTACACCGGCACACCTGCGGTGGCCGGCGGCTGGCAGAATGCGGTTCGGCCACTTAGATGGCCCTACCGCTCAGTTGCGTGCTCGGGAATGATCTGCCTTGTAGGCAGATGTCAACTTCACGCGCACGCCCGATCACTCTAAGTCCGCCCCGGGCAGAAGGGGACGGTGCAGAAGGGGACAGTGGTGCCTCCTACACCACGCTCCATCCCGCCGCACGCGCTGCCGTCTGGTGATCCGTCCCCAGCGGGCAGGTACGTGCGTCAGCCGAGCCTGTTCACCGGCCGGATAACCGCTGACGGGGCGACCGGCTACCCGGCCGGGCCCGGGCGGTATCAGCTGTACGTGTCGTTCGCGTGCCCATGGGCGCACCGGGCGCTGATCGCGCGCAGGCTGCTCGGTCTCGAGCAGGTGATCGGCGTGACCGCTGTCGACCCCATCACGGACGAGCGGGGCTGGCGGTTCACCGCCAGCCCCGGCGGGCGTGACCCGGTCACGGGCGCCCGGTTCCTGTCCGAGCTGTATTTCCTGACCGATCCTGGGTACTCGGGGGAGTTCACCGTGCCGTGCGTCTGGGACACCAGAACGCGGCGGATCGTCACCAACGACTTCTCGCAGCTCACGCTCACCTTCGAAACCGAGTTCCGCGCGTGGCAGCAGCCAGGGGCGCCCGACCTCTACCCGGTCAACAGGCGGAGCGAGATCGACGCGCTCGGCACGCTGATCTACCACACCGTGAACAACGGCGTGTACAAGGCGGGACTCGCCACCACCCAGGCCGCTTACGAGGACGCGTTCGACGCGGTCTTCACGACCCTGGACGCGCTCGAGCAACGGCTCGCGCGCCGGCGGTTCCTGCTCGGCGACCAGATCACCGAGGCGGACGTGCGGCTCTACCCGACCCTCGCCCGGTTCGACGCCGTCTACTACTCCCACTTCAAGTGCAATCTGCGGCGGATCGTCGACTACCCGAATCTCTGGGGATACGCACGCGACCTCTACCAGCGGCGGGGGTTCGGCGACACGACCGACTTCGGGCAGATCAAGCGGCACTACTACCAGACGCAGACGCGGCTCAACCCGTCAGGAATCGTGCCGAAAGGACCGTACGCGAACTGGCTCGCCCCGCACGGCAGGGACCAGCTCCAAGCGCGAGG
>DATFVJ010000148.1:0-2481 GCA_035260365.1 Streptosporangiaceae bacterium | reverse complement strand
GCGGGTCTCGGTTGCCGGGCTGACCCGCGAGGCGGCGGAGATGAGGCGGGTGGGCCCCGTCTACACTCCACCGCAGTCGCGCTGCCGCGGCTACGGCGCGGCCGTGACGGCCGCGGTCAGCCAACGCGCGCTGCAGGAAGGCGCCCGCGAGGTGCTGCTCTTCACCGACCTTGCCAACCCCACGAGTAATGCCTTCTACCAGCGGCTGGGGTACCGCCCCGTGCAGGACAGGCTCGTCCTTTCCTTCGTGACCTGACCCGGCACTTTCCCCATCGACCGCATGGGCCGGATTACCCGCGCTGCCCTGATGCTCGCCTTGGCGCTGCCCACCAGTGGCGCCCAGCGGGTCATCGCGGGCCTGAAACAGGCCAAGATCCGCAACTGTGTCAATCTGCCTGCAAATAGCGCAGGCAGATTGACACAGAAACGGATCATGAACGCGCCAGAAGCGTGGATGCACCCTGTGGACGCGCTGAGCCGCCTTATGGGGATCATCGGTGCGGCACACCGCACACATGAGCGTGACTGTTCAAGATCACGAGTTGAAACCTGACCCCGGCGACGCTCAGCCCCAGCGACGCTTGGCCCGGGCTCGGCCCCGGTGCGACACTCGGCCCAGCCGACACTCGGCCCCAGGGCAACGCTCGACCCGGGGCGACACTCGGCCGGATCTGCTCAGGTTCGCATCGGGGCGAGCAGGTACCTGAAGCCTGGGCTGCCGGTGATGACCGCTGGTTTGTCGGGACTGGTGAACTCGATAGTGACGGTGCTCTCGCGACCTTCCTGGTCCGGCTCCCCCGGTGCGGCGCCATTTACCCGGCCCGCCCCGGCCTCCGCCCCGGGCGAGCTACCCGCCCCGGGCGAGCTACCCGCACCGCCCGGCTTCCCCGCGCTGCCCGGCTCCTCCGCACCGCCCGCTCTTCCGTTACTGCCCCGCTCGTCCGCGGCTCCGGCCGGCCGTCCCGCTCCCGCCGGCCGTCCCGCTCCCGCCGGTACCTCGGCGCCCGCTCCGGTCTCCACGCCGACTCGTGTTTCCGCACCCACCCGCGCCTCCGCACCGGGTACCTTCGCGCCAGCGCGCGACTTCGCGCCAGCGCGCGACTCCGCGTCCGGTACCTCCGCGCCAGCCCGCGCCTTCGCGTCCGGTACCTCCGCGCCGGCCCGCGCCTTCGCGCCCGGCCGCGCTCCTCCGCCCATCCCGGCGGCACCGACGCCATCGAGCAGATACTGCGGCTTGAACGCGATCGCGAAACCCTCTTCACCCTCGAAATCGGCCTCGACGGTTTCGACCGCACACGATCCTTCACCAGATCCCGTCTCGATCACCACTTCACCCGCCCCGAACGTGAGCAGGAGCCGGGACTCGCGGTCGGCGACGAGGGCGACCCGCCTGATCGCCTCGCTGAACGGGCCGGCCGGCAGCCGCGCACGGTAAGCGAACTCGCGCGGGAACCGCGACTTGTAGGTCACGAACTCGGTCCCGAGCAGGCGAGTTGTCAGCCGCCGGCCGCCGCCCTCGAACCCGATCAGCCCGTTCACACCGCCGGCACCGCGCGCCGGACCGCCGCCCGGCGAGCCCGCGGCTCCCTGACCCTCGACCGCCAGCGAGATCGCCACCTCGGTGCCCGCGATCATGGTTTTCGCCGCGTCCGCCAGGGTCCGCGCGGGGACCAGGGCGGAGGACCGGATATCCGGCTCAGCAGGCTGCCAGTCGAGCTCCCGCAGTGCCATGCGGTACCTGTCGGTCGCCACGAGCGTCATGCCGGCGCCGTCGATCTCGACGAGGACGCCGGTGAGCATGGGCAGGGTGTCGTCGCGGCCGGCCGCGACCGCCACCTGCCCGACCGCCGTCGCGAATGCCCCGCCGTCCACGGTGCCGGCTGACGGCGGCACCTGTGGCAGCGCGGGGAAGTCCTCCACGGGCAGGCCGAGCAGAGTGAAGCGCGCGCTGCCACAGCTCAGGATGACGACGTCGCCGTCCGACACGAGATCCACGGGGTGCGGAGGCAGACTGCGGGCGATATCGGCGAGCAGCCGGCCGGCCACGAGCGCGCGGCCAGGCTCGGCCACGGCCGCGTCGGCGCCCACCCGCGCGGACACGTCGTAGTCGAAACACGACAGGATGAGCCCGTCGCCCTCGCCGGCCTCGAGCAGCAACCCGGCCAGGATCGGGATGACCGGCCGGCTCGGCAGCGCGCGCGCCGCCCAAGCGACCGCCTCCGCCAGAGCGTCCCGCCCGATCCGCAACCGCATCGCTGCCTCCCCGCGCCGCAACATTCTCTTTTCAGGCATCGTGACACGTGGGAGTGACAAACGGACCATCCCAAACGGCTGCCGCGAGGCGCACCGAACATATGGTGACAATGATCTCGCGGACTGCGAGACCGGATGCGGCCAGGCGGCGGAAACGCACCTCGATCATGGAAGTGGGCCCGGTGCGGGTTCGGGTGCCGCTCACGGGGCGTATAGGTATCTATCGTG
>DATFVJ010000147.1:0-10810 GCA_035260365.1 Streptosporangiaceae bacterium | reverse complement strand
GGGACCTTGCCGGGCTCGGGCAGCAGCAGCTCGCCGACCCCGCAGCCGAGGACGGCCCAGATGACGTCCAGCTCGTCGAGCCGGATGGTGTTCGGGCTGCCGGACCACAGGCCCGACATCTTCCCGGCGCTGATCACCATGCCGCGGGCGGCGAGCATCTTCTGCAGCTCGCTGGCCTTCCAGATGCCGCGGTTGGCGGCGGCCAGCCGGAGGTTCCACTTCACTGGGCGAGTCCTTTCCATCGGCCGGCGGCGCGCTGCTGGCCGGCCACCCAGGCTGTGACAGTGATTTTTAGTTGGCCGCTGAGGGTCGATAGTTGGCCACTGCAGGCCAGCGCGGGTCACGACGACGTCGGCGACCGCGCCACCGCGGCTCTCTACCGGCACTTGGTATGGTGCGCAGGTTTGCACCGCTTGGAGAGTACGGCGGGTGCTCACGGGAGAGGGGCCAGGAGAGGTTGCAGGCGTCAAAGGTCCCGCGTGCGGTGGCTGCGGCCATGTCGATCGCCTCATCACTTGGCCTGACAGTCGACGACGCGATCGTTCTTCAGGACTCGAACAGGCTCGCTCTGCGTCTGCTGCCTTGTGACGTGCTTGCCCGGGTGGCCCATGTAGAGCATCAGGTCGCACAGTTCGAGATCGAGCTTGCTCAGCGGCTCGCCGGATCCGGGAGCCCGGTGGCCGCTCTTGAGCCTCGAGTGGAGCCACGCGTCTACGAGCGTGATGGTTTCGCGGTCACGCTGTGGACCTACTACGAACCTGCGTCACCCCGAGAGGTCTCGCCAGCCGGCTACGCCAGTGCGCTCGAGCGGCTGCATGCGGGCATGCGCAAGCTCGATGTCCCTGCGCCGCACTTCACGGACCGGGTCGAGCAGGCTCAGCAGCTCGTGGCGAGCCGCAACTGGACTCCGGCGCTTGCCGACGCGGACCGGGAACTGCTCGGCAGCACGCTGCGAGGCCTGAGACGCGTGATCGGCGGCCGCGGCGCCGCCGAGCAGCTACTGCACGGCGAGCCGCACCCGGGCAACGTGCTCACCACGAAGAGCGGGCTGCTGTTCATAGACCTCGAGACGTGCTGTCGCGGCCCTGTCGAGTTCGACCTCGCCCATGCGCCCGAGGAAGTCAGCGAGCGCTATCCGGGTGTCAGCCAGGGCTTGCTGCGCGAGTGCCGGATCCTGGTGCTGGCGATGATCACAACGTGGCGCTGGGACCGGGGCGACCAGCTCCCGAACGGGCGCCAGCTGGGCACAGAATGGCTCAGCCAGATCCGGGCAGCGCTCGATCGCAGCCCGCTGGATACCCCAGGCTGATCGCGGGCCTTCAATGTCATAGCCGGCTGGCTGTTGATGCCGGGATCTGCCGTGATCCCGGTCCTGGCCGTTCGCGGGCTGACAGCCGCCGTCGTCATCGCATCCTCGCGAGGGCCTGCACTGGTCAACTATCGACCCTCAGCGGCCAACTAGAAATCCCTGTCACACAGGCGTCCTCGACGTGGGTGGCGTGGACGTGTAATGGCAACGTCGGATATCAGAACTGTCTGAATGCCCGTAGCTGATCATCGTTGCCGTGGCGGCCGTGTCGATCTCGGAGGCGGCAAAACCTTGCTCCATCGTATCCTTCCCGCACGTTACGGCATCGGCCGCTCTCACCGTGCAGCAGATAACACCCCCCGGAAAGGCTACAATACGAACGTTGCCGGACACTACGAGTGACAGGTGCGTCTACACATAAGTCGTGCCGGGCCGCTCGACGGCGCCACCACCGCCGGCATGCTTGGGATCACCCTCGTGCTGGTGGCTGCTCACTGCGGCCGGGCGGCCTCGTCCACCGCCTCGTCGCGGACCGCCCCGTCGGGGACGGCCTCGTCGCGGACGGCCGCACCGGCGGCGGGCTCGGCGGTGATCTGGCGGTCGGGCCGGCTCATCCGGGACGGCCACCAGTTCCACCGGCCGAGCAGCACGACGGTGGAGGGCACGAGCAGGGTGCGGACGAGGAAGGTGTCCATCAGGATGCCGAGCGCGAGGCCGATGCCGATGTCGCGGATCTGGCTGCCGCCCGACCCGCTGCCCGCGACGACGGTGAGCACGAGGAACGTGCCCGCGAGGACGAGCCCGGCGGAGGTCACCGTCGTCCCGGTGACGGCGATGGCGCGCGCGACCGCCTCCCGCAGCCGTAGCTTCTGTGCCTCCTCCCTGATCCGCGTCATCACCAGGATGTTGTAGTCCTCGCCGAGCGCCAGCAGGAAGACGAACATCAGGAACGGCATGAAGAACACCAGCCCGCCGCTTCCGCCGATCTTGATGAACAGCAGGACCGAGAGGCCGAGTGCGGCCAGGTAGGACAGGCCAACGGACGCGATCAGGTAGAGCGGCGCCACCAGGCTGCGCAGCACGACCGCGAGCAGCAGCCCGATCACCACGATCGCGATCGGGATCACCTTGGTGAGGTCGCTGTTGGAGATGTTGCTGATGTCATACAGCGCGGGGGCCTCGCCGCCGACCGCCGAGTCGGCCGCGCCGATCGACGTGGCGACCGCCGTGGTCGCGGCGCGGATCGAGGGGACCGCGTTGAGCGCCGCCGTGCCGCCCGGGTCGCCGGCCCTCAGGCCGGCCGCGTACTGCACGGTGTGCCCGTCCGGGGTCACGTAGTTGGCGGTGGCGCGGTAGGCCACGTATTCGGCCACCGGGACGTGAACCCCCGCCGGGGGAACCGGAGGCAGGGCCTTGGCCGGCCCGAGCGCGGCGTGCAGCGCCGTGAACTCCGCCGGGGTCAGCGGCGCACCCGCCGGGTTCAGCGGCCCGGCCACCGTCGTGAACAGGCCGGTCGCCTGGATTTGGCTGGTCGCGGTGACGAGCGGCGCCGGGTTGTCCCAGACGGGCGTGCGGAAGGTGAAGATCAGGTTCGTCGGGTTGGCCGACGACTGCGGGAAGTGCTGCGTAAGCAGCGCCGTGCCCGCCGCGGAGTCGCTGCCGGCCGGCGGCACCGTGTTGCCGCCGAAGCCGGCCGCGGTATAGCCGAGAACGCCGACCGAGAGCGCGCCGAAGAAGACGAGGCCCGCGACGAGCGTCGGCACCGGGTGCTTGACGATACGGCCGGCGACGCGGCCCCACACCCCGGACTTGCCGGCCTGCTGGATATTCCACGGCAGCAGCTTCTGCTTGCCGAACATCCTGGTGAAGGCCCTGCGCTTGACGCCGAGGAGGGTCAGGCGGATGGACAGCAGCGCGGGCAGCAGGGTGAGCCCGGCGAGCAGGATGACGCCGATGGCGATCGCGAACGGTATGCCCAGGTTGGAGTAGAAGGGGAAGCTCGCCAGCAGGAGGGTGAGGACGGCCGCGATCACCGTGGCCGCGGAGAACGTGATCGACTCGCCGACCTTCGTCACCGACCTGATCACCGCGTCCTTGGGCGCGAGACCGCCGCGCAACTCCTCGCGAACCCGGAACACCAGGAAGAGCCCGTAGTCGGTACCCGCGCCGAGCACGAGGACGATCAGCAGGAACTGGGCCAGCGGCGACACCTGGAGGCCGTGCGCCGCGGCCTCGGCCACCAGGGGGCCGGCGATGAGGACGGAAACGAACGCGGGCGCGAGCGTCGTCAGCGCCAGGGTGAACGACCGGAAGATCAGCACGAGCAGCACGATGATGAACAGCGCCGACAGGGCCTCGATCTGGTTGCCCTGGTTGCCCGATGCCTTCTGCTGGTCCACCTGCGTCGCCACAGCGCCGGCCAGATGGACCTGAAGCCCGGCCGGCAGCCCGGCCTGCGCGATCTTCGCGCGCAGCGCGTTCACCAGGGTGGTGTCCTGGTTGCCGCCTCCGCCGCTGAACTGTGCGAGCACGACGAGCTGTTCCGCCTGCCCGTCCGCCGAGCGGCCAAGGTCGCGGATGGAGCCGACCGTGGGCACCGTGCGGAGCTGGCTCTGCAACGCGGTCAGTGCCGCCACGTCCGCGGCCGTGAGCGGACCTCCGGACCGCGCCGCGACCACCGGTATCGGCTGCAGGTTCGTCGTGCCGAAGGGGGCGGCGAGGGCCGCCGCGTGCGTGCTCGGCGCGCTCGCGGGCAGGAACTTGGTGTTGTTGTTCTGGGTCACGCTCGACAGTGCGGGCAGGTACGTGACGGCCGCGAACACGCCCGCGATCCATACCAGTACGACCAGCCAGCGGAACGTGACCGTGAAGCGCCCGATGGCGCCGAAGACCGTGTCGACATGCACCCGCCGACCATACGCGATCCGGGTGAATTCACGTGTCGCGGGCTCAGCCGTTTCTCAGGTTGCCACGGTGCGCGCGGCCGCCCGGCGGGACGACACAAAAAAGTCACGCGGTAATGGGCTAACGCAGGGAACCGGTTTGCCCGATACTGGAGGCCATCCGGAGGTGATGATGTGATGCGGCACCTGTTCGGGATCATTCTGGGAATCGCCGTGACCGCGGCGCTGTTCTTCGGCGGCGGATGGGGCTATCACCGCCTGTCTACCCTGGTGAACGTCACGAACCCGCACCTGACCGGCACCCGCGGGCTGACGTCACTCGGTGCTTTGGCCGCGACCGGCCTGTTCATCGGCATCCTGATGGCGGCGCCCAGAGTCTCACCGCTCGCGACGGCTCTGCCCGCGGTGGTCTTGCTCGCCGCCACCGCGCTCTACGTCGCGAGCCCAAGTCGCGCGCTCCGCCTGATCCCGATGAAGACAACCAACTTCGGGCTCGGTGCGCACGTACTGCTGGTCACCGGTGTGTACGCGCTCATCGGCGCGGCCATGATCGTCCCGTTGTTCGTGCCATCCCGCTGGCGCAAGCGCGCGGCCGGGGAGGACGAAGAGGCGATCGGTATGGCCGCGGCGTCGAGCTACCTGTCCTGACCGGCCGGTGTGGCGGCTCACCTTCGCCATCGACTCCGGCTCTCACAATGTAACAGCCTCTTACGATGTAACAACACAGAGCGACGACATCTGTACTATGTGTGACTAGAGATGTTCCCGCGGCAGAGGTTGTCGCAACGTGCGGACACGGGGGAGCGCCGCTGGTGCGCGGGCAGCGGGGGCAAGGGCGGACAGCTGACGCCGGGGCGGGAGAGCACCGCACCGCTCTCCCGCCCCGGCCACGACCGGGTCACCGTCCTTCAGTGAGCCTCGAAGAACTGCTCGTCTTCGGTAGAGCCCGTCAGTGCCACCGTGGACGAGTTCGGCGTGATTGCCGCGGCGACCAGGTCGAAATATCCGGTGCCGACCTCACGCTGGTGCCTGGTCGCGGTGTACCCGGCCTTCTCGGCCGAGAACTCCGCCTCCTGCAGGCGTACGTAGGCCGGCATCCCCTCGGCCGCGTAGCCGCTGGCGAGGTCGAACATCGAGTAGTTGAGCGCGTGGAACCCGGCGAGGGTGATGAACTGGTACCGGTATCCCATCTCGCCGAGCTCGCGCTGGAACTTGTCGATCGTGCCGTCGTCGAGGTGCTTGCGCCAGTTGAACGACGGTGAGCAGTTGAACGCGAGCATCTGATCCGGGTACCTGGCCTTGATCGCCTCGGCGAACTCCCTGGCCACGTCCAGGTCGGGGGTTGAGGTCTCCATCCAGAGCAGATCCGAGTACGGCGCGTAGGCCAGGCCGCGCGCGACGCAGGCCGGCATGCCATTGCGCACCCGGTAGAAGCCCTCCGCGGTCCGCTCACCCGTCACGAACTGCCGGTCGCGCTCGTCGACATCGCTCGTGATGAGCGTGGCGGCCTGTGCGTCGGTGCGGGCGATGATGACCGAGGGCACGCCGGCCACGTCGGCGGCCAGCCGGGCGGCGCTCAGGGTGCGGATGTGCTGCGCGGTCGGGATGAGCACCTTCCCGCCGAGATGGCCGCACTTCTTCTCCGACGCCAGCTGGTCCTCCCAGTGCACCCCGGCGGCGCCGGCGGCGATCATCGACTTCATCAGCTCGTAGGCGTTGAGCACGCCGCCGAACCCGGCCTCCGCGTCCGCGACGATGGGCGCGAGCCAGTAGGGCGCGTCCGCGGCGCCCGCGCGGTCCTCGGACCAGGTGATCTGGTCGGCACGCAGCAGCGCGTTGTTGATCCGCCGAACGACCTGCGGCACCGAGTTCACCGGGTACAGGCTCTGATCCGGGTACGTCTGCCCGGCCAGGTTCGCGTCGGCCGCTACCTGCCACCCGGACAGATAGATCGCCTTGAGCCCCGCGCGCACCTGCTGAACCGCCTGGTTGCCGGTCAGCGCGCCGAGCGTGGCGACGTAGTCTTCTTCGTGCAGCAACCGCCAGAGGCGCTCCGCGCCCAGGCGGGCGAGTGTGTGCTCCTCCTGGAGGCTGCCGCGCAGCCGGATAACGTCCTGCGCGGTGAAGGTCCGTTTCGTGTTGCGCCAGCGGGGATCGGAGCGCCACTGCTGCCTGAGCTGTTCGGCCTGATCAGCGATCCGGCTTGGAGTGGCGTCTGTGCCCTCGAGGCGACCGTTGCCTGATGTCATCTTGATCAACACTGCCTTCTGTGTCGTCCCCTGGCTCGGTACTCCGAGTCTGGGTGCCACCGAGACCAGAACCAAGGACGGCAGAGAGAAAGAACTTACAAAATTCGTAGTATCATCAATGAGTGCAGGATTTCTTAGAAGAAAAAACTTCATCTTTGACAGATCTCCATGGTCTAGACCTCATGCTGTTTGGCCAGCGATTGCGTCACCTGCGCCGCGCTCGCGGTCTTACGCTCGCCCAGCTCGGCCAGCGGGTCGGGCGCGCCACCTCGGCGCTCTCGCTGCTGGAAAACGGCCGCCGTGAGCCGAAGCTTTCCCTGCTCAACGCCCTCGCCGAGGCGCTGCAGGTGGCGCCGTCCGAGCTGCTGAGCCGGCAGCCACCCAACCGGCGGGCGCAGCTGGAGATCGCGATCGAGGAGGCACAGCAGGATCCCGCCTACGCCGCGCTCGGCCTGCCCCGGCTGAAGGTGGGCGCGCGGGTGCCCAACGACGTCCTCGAGCACCTGGTCGCACTAAACACCGAGCTGCGCAGGCAGCGGACGAGGCCGACCGCCACGCCGGAGGAGGCCCGCGCGGCGAACGCGGTGCTCAGGCAGCGGATGCGGGAGCGCGGCAACTACTTCGAGGCCATCGAGCAGGCGGCCGCGCAGACGCTCGAGGCGGTCGGCTACCGCGACGGTGCGCTCTCCCAGGGCACGATCTTGTCGATCGTCACCAAGCACGGCTTCACCTTGCGCTATGTCCAGGACCTGCCCCGCTCGGTGCGGTCGGTGACCGATCTGCGCCACCGGCGCATCTACGTCAAGCAAGAGTCGATCGGCATGCACACGCCGCGCACGATCCTGCTGCAGACGATCGGCCATTTCGTGCTTGGCCACGCGGCCCCGGCCGACTTCGCCGACTTCCTGCGCCAGCGGGTCGAGGCGAACTACTTCGCCGCCGCGGTGCTCGTACCCGAGCGGCCCGCCGCGGCGTTCCTGCGGGAGGCGATGGAGGCGCGAACGGCTTCCGTGGAGGACCTGAGGGACGTGTTCTCGGTGTCCTACGAGATGGCGGCGCACCGGTTCACCAACCTCGCCACCCACCATCTGGGCCTGCGCTGCCACTTCGTGAAGAACGACGAGGGCGGGATCATCTACAAGGCGTACGAGAACGACGGCCTCGTGTTCCCCGCCGACCCCTCGGGCGCGATCGAGGGGCAGCGGATGTGCCGCCACTGGTCGGGCCGGCGGGTGTTCTCGTCCGCCGACAGGTTCTCGCCGCACTATCAGTACTCCGACACCCCGGCGGGCACCTACTGGTGCGTGGCGCACATCGACGCGGGAGTGCAGCGCGGCTTCGCGATCACGCTGGGCGTGCCGTACGAGCAGTCGCGCTGGTTCCGTGGCCGCGAGACGACGACGCGGACCGTGTCGACCTGTCCCGCGCCGGAGTGCTGCCAGCGGCCGCCCGCCGGGCTCGCCGAGCGCTGGGAGGGCATGGCCTGGCCGTCCGCCCGTGCGCACTCCCACATCCTCTCGGCGCTGCCCACGGGCTCATTCCCCGGTGTCGACCAGGGCGACGTGTACGAGTTCCTCGAACGGCACGCGAACGAGTGATCTCGCGGAACCGCAATCTTCACGAGTTCGAAACGTTCGGGCTATAGACCCGTATCAACAGGGACGTATCTATCGGGTCATGACATCCTGCGACGGGGGTGCCAGTGCTGCCTGAGGTCCGGGCGTGGCTGCGGGATGCCACGACCGCCGCGGCGGACTGGCCGGTGCCCGCGCTCGTGGCGGCCAAAGGAACGGCCCGCATCAGCGTGGTGCTTCCCGCCTACAACGAGGGCCGCACCGTGGGGACAATTGTCGCGGCGATCCGCGGCTCGCTGATGCAGGCGTATCCGCTTGTCGACGAGATCGTCGTGATCGACTCACGGTCCACGGACGACACCGCGCGGGTGGCCGCCGCGGCAGGCGCGCGCGTCTTCGCGCAGGACGGGGTGCTCCCGCACCTGCGGCCCGAGTCGGGCAAGGGCGAGGCGCTGTGGAAATCGCTCGCCGTGACCACGGGTGATCTGATCGTCTTCCTCGACGCTGACGTGTCGAACTTCTCGCCCGCGTTCGTCACCGGCCTGCTCGGGCCGCTGCTCGCGGATCCCGACATCAGCTTCGTGAAGGCCAGCTACGACCGGCCCGTGGCGGAGGCCGCAGGAATCGGCGACACCGGCGGCCGGGTCACCGAACTCGTCGCGCGGCCGCTGCTCAACCTGCACTGGCCGCTGCTCGCCGGGTTCGTCCAGCCGCTTTCCGGTGAGTACGCGTCGCGCCGCTCCGTACTCGAGCGTGTCCCTTTCTGCACCGGTTACGGTGTCGAGTTCGGCCTGCTCGTCGATCTGCTCGAGGCGCACGGGCTGGCCGCGATGGCGCAGGTCGACCTGGGCACCAGGGCGCACAAGCATCAGGGCACCGCCGCGCTCGGCCGGATGAGCGGCCAGATCATGCTCACCGCGTGGTCGCGGTTGCAGCGGCACGGCATGATCGTGGCCGGTGAGGAGCCTTCCGCCCTCCTCGCCCAGTTCCGCAGGGACACCGGCGGGCACCGCGCCGAGGTCAGGGATGTCTCGGTGGCGCAGCGGCCGCCGATGATCGAGATCCCGGAGTACCCGGCCGGCCGCATGCTCGCCGCCGACGCCTGATACCGGCATCGACCGCGCTGCCCCGGAGGGCCCACCCCACGGGACCCGGCACCAATCGATGCCGCCGCTGCGGGTGGTGGTGACCTGGCCGGGGGTCCTCAACAGCCATTGCGGACCCCCGCAATCACCCATCATGACCCCGCGTGCCCCCTCCGGCGCGGCCGCCGTAGCCGCGGCGCGGCGCGCCGGGCGGCGCCGCGGATCGCGGGGGCCCTGGCACCTGTGATCCGCGGCGCTGACGAGCCGCGCGGCAGGTGCCCGGTGTTGCGCCCCGGGGGTTTCGGACACGCGCTGGCGTGCCCGCGCTGGGTGTGGGGTCCCATGGGTACCGCCGTGGATCGGCGTTGCGATCTGGTCACCGAACGGCTGTGGCGCTAGTATTACTTGTCAGTAACATGACGTTCGGCGCGCGGCACGTGCGCCTGCTGGCCCGTTCCGCACCATATCGGCCCGAAGCCCGGCGACCACAGCCGCAATCCGGGCGGATCAGGTTCCCGAGGAGTGTCATGAGCACGGACACGCAGACCGTGGCGCCGTTCTCGCTCGAACTCAGCGACGATGTCCGCGAAACGCGCGACTGGGTGCACGAGTTCGCGGCGAACGTCATCAGGCCCGCCGCGGCCGAGTGGGACGAGCGCGAGGAGACGCCGTGGCCGATCCTCGAAGAGGCGTCCAAGATCGGCCTGTACGCGCTCGACTTCTTCGCGCATCAGTCGCTCGAGCCGTCCGGCCTCGGCATCCCTGTCGCGTTCGAGGAGCTGTTCTGGGGGGACGCGGGGATCGGCCTGGCGCTGGTCGGGTCCACGCTCGCCGCGGTTTCCGTGGTCACCAACGGTACGCACGAGCAGATCGCGGAATGGCTGCCGCAGATGTTCGGTGAGCCTGACGACGTGAAGCTCGGCGCGTTCTGCGCGTCCGAGACGGAGGCGGGCAGTGACATCGGCGCCATCCGGACGCGGGCCCGCTACGACGAGGCGACAGACGAGTGGGTGCTCAACGGCACCAAGACCTGGGTGACCAACGGCGGCATCGCCAACGTGCACGTCGTGGTGGCGTCCGTCGCGCCGGAACTCGGTACCCGCGGGCAGGCGAGTTTCATCGTGCCGCCGGGCACGGCGGGCCTTCGCCAGGGCCAGAAGATCCGCAAGCACGGCATCCGCGCGTCGCACACGGCCGAGGTCGTGCTCGACGAGGTCCGGGTGCCCGGCCGGTGCCTCGTCGGCGGCAAGGACCGTTTCGACGAGCGGCTCGCGCGGGTCCGCGAGGGCAGGCGGAGCGGCGAGCAGGCGGCCATGAAGACGTTCGAGGCGTCGCGCCCGAGCGTTGCCGCGATGGCGGTGGGCGTTGCCCGCGCGGCGGTGGAGTACGCGCGTGACTATTCGCGGGACCGGGTACAGTTCGGCCGGCCGATCGGCGCCAACCAAGCCGTCGGGTTCATGCTCGCGGACATGCAGACCCAGGTCGACGCCGCCCGGCTGCTCGTATGGCGGGCCGCGTGGATGGCGCGCACCGGCAAGCCGTTCGGCGCCGCCGAGGGCTCGATGTCGAAGCTGGCCGCGGGGGAGGCCGCGGTCCGGGTGACCGAGCAGGCGATCCAGATCCTCGGCGGCAACGGCTACACCCGCGACTTCCCGGTGGAACGCTGGCACCGGGACGCGAAGATCTTCAC
>DATFVJ010000146.1:0-7910 GCA_035260365.1 Streptosporangiaceae bacterium | reverse complement strand
CGATAACGGTGCGGCCGGGTCAGCGGCAGCACCGTCAGCGGCGGCGGGGTCAGCGGCGGCGGGGTCAGCGGCGGCGGGGTCAGCGGCGGCGGGGTCAGCGGCGGCGGGGGGCCGCCGCGCGGGCGCGCCAGCGCAAAACGACGTGCAAGCGGCCGGCCTGCCAGCGCAAAATGACGTACCAGCGGAAAGTCACGTGCCAGCGGAAAGTCACGTGCCAGCGGAAACCGAAGGGCAAGCGGACAACAGCGGGCCGGGGGAAGACGACGGCGCCGAGCCGCCCGGCGAGGTCTTCGGGGGGCGGGAAGGGCCTGGGTGATATCGCCCATGGGATGGCTCGTGTCCGCCGCGGTGGCGCTGACCCTCCTGGCTGGCCTGTGCGCGAGCGCAGAAGCGGCGCTCGCGCGCGTGTCGAGGGTGCGGGTACAGGAACTGGTGGCGCAGCGCCGCCGCGGTTCCCACCGGCTGCAGGAGATGCTCGCCGACGCGCCGCGGTCGCTGAATGTTGTCCTGCTGCTGCGGGTGAGCTTCGAGCTGTCCGCGGTTGTCGTCGTCACCGCGGTGTTCGTCCGGCTGTTCGGGCCGACCGCACGCGCGTTCGGCCTGACCGTCGCGGTCATGATCGTGGTCAGCTACATCGCTGTCGGGGTCACCCCGCGCACCCTCGGCCAGCAGCACGCGGACCGCGTGGCGCTCGGCGCGGCGGTGGTGCTCTACCCGTTCACGCAGGTGCTCGGTCCCCTCACCCGGCTGCTCATCAGCATCGGGAACGCGGTGACACCGGGCAAGGGGTTCCGCGGCGGCCCCTTCGCGTCCGAGGCGGAGCTGCGGGATCTCGTCGACCTGCTCGAGCAGCGCCGGGTGATCGAGCCCGGTGAGCGGGAAATGATTCATTCCGTCTTCGAATTCGGCGACACCCTGGTGCGTGAGGTGATGGTGCCGCGAACCGACATCGTCTTCATCGAACGGGACAAGACGCTGCGGCAGGCGCTGTCGCTCGCCCTGCGCAGCGGTTTCTCCCGGATCCCCGTGGTCGGCGAGAACGAGGACGACGTCATCGGCATCGCCTACCTCAAGGACATCGTCGCGCGCAGCCACGAGTACCGGGAAGGCGAGTCGGTGGAGCGGATCGACTCGATCATGCGGCCCGCGACGTATGTCCCCGACAGCAAGCCGATCGACGAGCTGCTGCGGGAAATGCAGGCCAGCCAGATCCACCTCGCGATCGTCATCGACGAATACGGTGGCACCGCCGGCCTGGTCACGATCGAGGACATCCTCGAGGAGCTCGTCGGCGACATCGCCGACGAATACGACCGCGAAGCGCCGGCCGTCGAATGGCTGGGCCCGGACAAGGCCAGGGTGACCGCGCGGCTTGGCGTGGACGAGCTGGCCGAGCTGTTCGACGTGACCATCGAGGCCGAAGATGTCGAGACGGTCGGCGGCCTGCTCGCCCACGCGCTCGGGCGGGTGCCGATCGCCCGCTCGGAGGCGACCGTGGCGGGCCTTCGCCTCACCGCGGAGAGCCTGGCGGGCCGGCGCAACCGGATAGGGACCGTGGTGGTGGAGCGCGTGCCCGCGGCCGCCGCGCACAGAAACGGCCGCCAGGTGTGACAGGCGGACCGTGCGCGAGGATGGCAGAGTGAGCGGCGTGGATCCCGATCCCGAGGACATGAAGATCATCACGCTGGCCCGGGCGACCCGGGCGCGGGTTTCCGCGCCAGAGGGTGCCGCGGTGCGTGACGAGACCGGGCGCACCTACGCGGCGGCCGCCGTGTCCCTGCCGTCGCTGCGGCTTTCCGCGCTGCGGCTCGCGGTCGCGATGGCGGCGTCGAGCGGTGCGGCGAGCCTGGCGGCCGCGGCCGTGGTCAGCGACGCGGACGCGCCCGACCCTGGCGACCTCGCCGTCGTGCGCGACCTCGGGCCCGCCGCTGTCGTGTTCCACGCCGCGCCGGACGGCACAGTGATCTCCGTGCTCACGCCAGACGGTACGGACAGCCGGCCGCCGTGACCACCGCGTACCGTTCCGGCTTCGCCTGCTTCGCGGGACGGCCCAACGTCGGGAAGTCCACCCTGCTTAACGCGCTCGTCGGCACCAAGGTGGCGATCACGAGCAGCCGCCCGCAGACGACCAGGCGGGTGGTCCGCGGCATCGTGCACCGGCCGGACGCGCAGCTCATCCTGGTGGACACGCCGGGACTGCACAAGCCGCGGACCCTGCTCGGCGAGCGGCTGGACAGCCTGGTCCGTTCGACGCTGACCGAGGTCGACGTGGTCGGTTTCTGTGTCCCCGCGGCTGAGCCCGTAGGTCCCGGTGACCGGTTCCTCGCGCGCGAGCTCGGCGCCCTCGGCAAGACGCCCGTGGTCGCCATCGTCACCAAGACCGACCAGGCGTCGAGGGAACAGATCGCCAACCAGCTCGTGGCCGTTGACCGCCTCGGCGAGTGGGCGGACATCGTGCCGGTGTCGGCGGTCTCCGGGTATCAGCTTGACGCGCTCGCCGACGTGCTCGTCGCCCATCTGCCCGAGGGCGGCCCGCTGTCCCCGGCCGGCGAGCTGACCGACGAGCCCGAGCAGCAACTCGTCGCCGAGCTGATCCGGGAGGCCGCGCTCGAGGGGGTCAGGGACGAGTTGCCGCATTCGATCGCCGTGCTGGTCGAGGACATGACTCCGCGCACGGACGGCAGCGGGCTCACCGATGTGTACGCCGTCATGTACGTGGAACGGCCGAGCCAGAAGGCCATCGTCATCGGGGCCAAGGGCGCCAGGCTCAAGGACGTCGGCAGCCGGGCCAGGCGCCAGATCGAGGCGCTCCTCGGGACCCGGGTTTACCTGGACCTGCGCGTCAAGATCGCCAAAGACTGGCAGCGGGACCCGAAGCAGCTGCGGCGCCTGGGCTTCCATGACTGACACGGCCGGCCAACCGGCTGCCGCTGGCTACTCCGGCACGCCCCTGGCCAGAAAGCTCGGCGTGAAGCCGGGTCACCGGGTGCTGCTGATCCGCGCCCCGGTGGGCTGGACCATCCCTGACCTGCCGCCGGATGTAACCGTCACCCGCCGCACCACGGCCAGCCAGCGCACCGCGGCCAGCCAGCGCACCGCGGCCAGCCAGCGCACCACGGCGGCGCCGGCCGAAGCTGAGACCGCTGCCGACATGGCCGCCGAGGTCATTGTCGTCTTCTGCCGGTCGCACCGCGACCTCGCACGCGACCGCACCGACCTCACCTCGCGCCTGCCCGCCGCGAGCTCGCTGTGGATCGTGTGGCCGCGCCGCGCGGCCGGCCACTCGTCCGACATCACAGAAAACGACCTGCGCGCACTGCTGCTGCCTGCGGGCGTGGTCGACGTGAAGGTGGCCGCGCTCGATCATGACTGGTCGGGCCTGAAGTTCGTCTGGCGCAAGACGATGCGGCCGTAACCGCACAACTACCGCGTCATGTGGCCAAACACGATGAACGTGCGGAAATCATGCGGCAGGATGTGATGGCGCGCCAGTTGGCCGTGCCTCGGGGAAAGGGGAGGGGCGTTGCTGATCATTTTCGGCCTCAGGATCTTCTTCCGGACGATCGGGCAGGGCGTGTTCCACTGCCCGCGCTGCGGCGGCGACAGGCAGTACCGGCTCCGCGCGGGGCGGCGTTTCTTCACCCTGTTCTTCGTACCGGTCATCCCGCTGACCAAGGTTGGCGAGCACGTCCAGTGCTCGACCTGCCAGGCACGCTTCCACCCGGACGTGCTCAGGCTGCCGACCGCCGCGCAGATGTCGGCCGCCCTGCCCGAGGGGATGCGGGTCGCGGCCGTGATCATGCTCCAGGCGACGACGCTGGCCAGTCCGGCCGCCAGGCAGCAAGCGGTCGAGGCGATTCGCGGCGCCGGCGCGCCCGGCTACGGTCCGGCCAATCTCGACGCGGATCTCGGGCACCCGGTCAGCCCGGACCCTGGATCCCTCGTGCAGGTCGGAGCGCAGCTCACGCCGGAGGCGAAGGAGTGGTTCTTCGCGCAGGCCGTGCGGATCGCGGTGGTCGACGGGCCGCTTTCCGCCGGGCAGCGGCAGGCCGCGCAGGCGATCGGGCAGCACCTGGGCATGACCCCGGCGCAGACGCTCGGCGTGGTCACCATGACGGAGCAGGCGGCCCCGCGCGACTGACGGATACCGGGCGCTGGCAACGGCGCGGCCCCGGCAAGCCGGTCCTGGCCGCCGGCCCGGACGGTCAGCCCTGGGAAGCCGGCCCGGTAGTCAGCCTCGGGAACCCGGCCCCGGCAGCCGGCTCCGGGTCGGCGCGTGACCCGGGGCAGGCCGTGACACCGGGCGGAGCCGTTCGGTCTGATACCGTTAAACCCATGCTGCGTGAGCCGCTCGTCCTTAGCGGCCGCGGCGAGGGCCGATAACGGCCGGTTCCCTCGCCGCGGGGCCTCTGGCGTGACCGCTGGCCATTTCGGTGATCAACGAGGGGAAAGCACTCCACCCATGACTCCGCGGCAAGAGCACGCCCAGCAACACGTACAGCAACGAGACGGCCACCCGCAGGATGCGCGGCCGGAGCAGCGGTCGAGCGGGATGCCCTGCCACCGCTACGCGCCGTTCAAGGCCGTCGACCTCCCCGACCGGACCTGGCCGGGCAAGACGATCACGAAGGCGCCGCGCTGGCTGTCGACGGACCTGCGGGACGGCAACCAGGCCCTGATCGACCCGATGAGCCCGGCGCGCAAGCACAAGATGTTCGGCCTGCTCGTCCGGATGGGCTACAAGGAAATCGAAGTCGGCTTTCCCTCGGCCAGCCAGGCGGACTTCGACTTCGTCCGTGAGCTGGTCGAGGGCGACATGATCCCGGGCGATGTGCAGATCTCCGTGCTCACCCAGGCCAGGGACGAGCTGATCGAGCGGACCGTCCAGTCCCTGGCCGGCTCGGCGCGGGCCACCGTTCACCTGTACAACGCGACCGCGCCGCTGTTCCGCCGTGTCGTCTTCGGGGTCGACCGCGGGCAGTGCAGATCCCTGGCGACGGAGGGCACCCGCTCCGTGCTCAAGTACGCCGAGGCGTACCTGGGCGACTGCGACTTCGGCTTCGAGTACTCACCGGAGATCTTCGTCGACACCGAGCTCGACTTCGCCGCCGAGGTGTGCGCGGCGGTCATGGACGTCTGGCAGCCGGGCGAGGGCCGGGAGATCATCCTCAACCTGCCCTGCACGGTCGAGCGGTCCACCCCGAACGTGTACGCCGACCAGATCGAGTGGATGGGCCGTAACCTGCCGCGGCGCGAGCACGTCTGCCTGTCCGTGCACACCCACAACGACCGCGGCACGGCCGTGGCCGACGCGGAGCTCGCGGTCCTCGCCGGAGCGGACCGGGTGGAGGGCTGCCTGTTCGGCAACGGTGAGCGGACCGGGAACGTGTGCCTGGCCACGCTCGGCATGAACCTGTTCAGCCAGGGCATCGACCCGGTGATCGATTTCTCCGACATCGACGAGATCCGGCGGACGGTCGAGTACTGCAACCAGCTTCCTGTGCATCCGCGCCACCCGTACGCGGGCGAGCTTGTCTACACCGCGTTCTCCGGATCACACCAGGATGCGATCAAGAAGGGCTTCGACGCACTGGAGCGGGACGCCGCCGCGGCCGGCGTGCCGGTGGGCGAGCTTCGCTGGGCGGTGCCGTATCTGCCGATCGACCCCAGGGACGTGGGCCGCACGTACGAGGCTGTCATCCGGGTGAACAGCCAGTCGGGCAAGGGCGGCGTCGCGTTCGTCATGAAGGCAGAGCACCAGCTCGAGCTGCCGAGACGGCTGCAGATCGAGTTCTCCCGCGTCATCCAGGCGCACACTGATGCCGAAGGCGGCGAGGTCAGCCCGGCGCAGATGTGGGACATATTCTCGGCCGAGTATCTCCCCGAAGGTGCCGTCGCGTTGCTCGCGTGCCACTCGTCGTCCGCCGTTGATGACAAGGACGTCCTGGCGGTGGCGGTGCGGGTGGCGGGCGAGGCGCGTGACCTCGAAGGCGCGGGCAACGGCCCGATCTCGGCGTTCTGTGACGCGCTCGCGAGCGCGGGCATCAACGTCCGGGTCCTCGACTACAGCGAGCACGCGCTGTCCGCGGGCAGCGACGCCAAGGCGGCCGCGTACCTGGAATGCGAGGTGACGACGCGGGGACCGGACGGCGAAGATGCCCGCACCGTAGTGCTGTGGGGCGCCGCCATCGACACCAACACCGTCACCGCGTCGCTCAAGGCAGTGCTCTCCGCGGTCAACCGGGCCCACCGCGCAGGCGGCACAATGGGGGAGTGAGCAGTTACCGCGACGAGGGCATCGTCCTGCGGACCCACAAGCTGGGCGAGGCGGACCGCATCATCACGCTGCTCACCAGGCGTAACGGCCGGGTTCGCGCGGTCGCGAAGGGCGTGCGGCGCACGACGTCGAGGTTCGGCGCGAGGCTCGAGCCGTTCACCCACGTGGACATGCAGATCTACGAGGGCCGCTCCCTTGATGTGATCACCCAGGCGGTGACCTTGCGGCCGTACGGTGAGCCGTTCGCCACCGACTACCCCCGCTACACCGCTGGCACCGCGATGCTGGAGACGGCCGAGCGGCTGACACCGGTGGAGAAGGAGCCGGCGCTGCGGCAGTTCCTGCTGCTTGTCGGGGGACTGCGCACGCTCGGTGACGTGGTGCACGACCCACGGATGGTGCTCGACGCGTACCTGCTTCGGTCGCTTGCGCTCGCCGGCTACGCACCGGCGCTCGAAGAATGCGCCCGCTGCGGAACCCGCACGTCGAGCGGCGCCGCCGGCGGACCCGGCGAGACGGGCGGGCCGCGGGCATTCGCCATCGCGGCCGGCGGCCTGGTGTGCGGATCGTGCCGTCCGCCCGGCGCGGTATCACCCGCCAGGCAGACGGTCGCCCTGATGCTCGCCCTGCTCCGTGGCGACTGGGTGTACGCCGACGCGAGCGAGGCCAGGCACCGGGTAGAGTGCAGCGGCTTGGTGGCTGCCTACCTGCAGTGGCACCTGGAGCATTCGATCCGTTCGTTGCGACTCGTGGAGCGTGCGTGAAAGATCGTGCCCGGCAACCGGTGACGAACCGGCCCGGCCGCCAGTTTCCGCTGCCGCAAGGGCCGGGCCGCCGGCCGGGGGACACCAGGGCGCCGGGTGTCAGGCCCCCGGATCCGCACGTTTCCGGCGCGCGCCCGCCCGCCATCCCGGCCGAATTCGTGCCGCGTCACGTCGCGCTCGTCATGGACGGCAACGGCCGGTGGGCGAAAGAGCGCGGCCTGCCGCGAACCGAGGGGCACAAGCGCGGCGAGTTCGCCCTTTTCGACGTCATCATGGGGGCGATCGAGCTCGGCATCCCGAACCTGTCCGCGTATGCCTTCTCCACCGAGAACTGGAAGCGGTCACCGGAGGAGGTCCGCTTCCTCATGGGGTTCAACCGGGACGTCATCAGGCGCCGCCGCGACCAGTTGCACGAGATGGGGGTACGCGTGCGCTGGGCCGGCCGCAGGCCCAGGCTGTGGCGCAGCGTCATCTCCGAGCTTGCCGACGCCGAACGGCTGACGGCCAAGAACGACGTCCTCACCCTGCAGTTCTGCGTGAACTACGGCGGCCGCGGGGAGATCGCGGACGCGGCGGCGGCGATCGCCGCCGACGTGGCGGCCGGCCGCCTGAGCCCCGGGAAGATCGACGAGAAGCTCTTCGCCCGCTACCTGGACGAGCCGGGCATTCCCGATGTCGATCTGTTCGTCCGGTCGTCCGGGGAGCAGCGGATCTCGAACTTCCTGCTCTGGCAGTCCGCCTACGCGGAGTTCGTGTTCCTCGACACGCTGTTCCCCGACTTCGACCGCAGGCATCTGTGGCATGCCTGCGAGATCTACGCGAGCCGCGATCGCCGATATGGCGGCGCAGCACCCAACCCGGTGCCCAAC
>DATFVJ010000145.1:0-3149 GCA_035260365.1 Streptosporangiaceae bacterium | reverse complement strand
GTCTACCTGGAGGTGTATGGCACCGAGGGCGGGGAGTTCTACAGCGAGGACCGGTACCGCAAGCAGCTCGACAGCCACATGAGCGCGGCGGGGTGGGAGCTGGTGGCCGCCTGGGCGGGCGGAGAGCTGGCTGGCTATGTCTACGGGTTCCCGCTGGCGCGGGGCGCGCGGTGGTGGCGCGGCCTGCTGACGCCGGTTGACGCCGCAGCGATCGAGGAAACCGGGTCGCGGACGTTCGCGCTGTCCGAGCTGATGGTCCGGGCGCGGTGGCGCGGCCAGGGTCTTGGCCACGCGCTGCACGACGCGATCCTCACCCGCCGCCGCGAGGAACGCGCCACCCTGCTGGTCGAGCAGGACAACCAGACCGCGCTCGGCGCGTACGCCAGGTGGGGATGGGCGAAGTTCGGGAAGGTGCGGCCGAGCTGGGCCGGGGCACCCGAGCTTGACGCCCTGATCCTCCCTCTCGCCACAGACCGCAGCGAAGCGGCCAGGCCGCTACCCTGACGGTTGCGTGTGCCAAACGTCAGAGCGCAAACGAAAGCCACCGGGCAGCTTCCTGCGCGGGTCATCGGGAGTCAAACCGGGAGCCAACCGTGCCGCACTACCTCGCATTGCCTGATGCGGCTGTGACGTGTTCCCGCAGGTCCCATGTTATCCGGGGTTAATGATCTTGATCATGGTGTTTGCGCAGGTGGAGCGTTTGCGGACGCGTCCGTTAGAGAAGCATCGACGACGAGGCGCGTGCTCACGTGTGCCTCTTCGCCGACTGAGCGTGGCGCAGCGCCAGGCTGGGCACACGGTACGGCTCCGAGAGCGTCGTCGCCCGCCGTCGACTCAGTTGTGGACGCTCCCCGGATAATTCGTCCGCGATGGACGTTGAGCTGGGCCAAATCGGACTCTTGTCCGCCGTCGCAGACGCCGGATTCGTCCCCCGGATAACATGGAGCTGTGCCGCACCGCGCGCCGCGCTGCTTGCACGGTCGCACCCTAAGCAGCCCCGTTATGGCTCTGCCTGCCCGGGGCGACCCCCCGGAACCCTCACTGGGCCGTGGCGGCGCCATCCTGCGCAGCCGTTCGGGATCCTGGGCTGTCACCTGACGGTGCGCGCGTGTTCGCCGCGGGGCGCCGGTCAGCGCACCTGGCGCACGACCTCGCGGGCGATGCGCGCGGTCTCGCTCGGCGTCTTGCCAACCCGGACGCCCACCTTTTCCAGCGCCTCCTTCTTGGCCTGCGCGGTACCGGCCGAGCCGGAAACGATCGCGCCCGCGTGGCCCATGGTCTTGCCCTCGGGGGCGGTGAACCCCGCGACGTAGCCGACGACCGGCTTGGTCACGTGCTGCTCGACGAACGCGGCGGCCCGTTCCTCGGCGTCGCCGCCGATCTCGCCGATCATCACGATCGCGTCGGTCTCCGGATCCTCCTGGAAGGCTTGCAGGCAGTCGATGTGGGTCGTCCCGATCACCGGGTCGCCGCCGATGCCCACGCACGTGGAGAACCCGACGTCCCGCAGTTCGTACATCATCTGGTAGGTCAGCGTGCCGGACTTGGACACCAGGCCGATGCGGCCTTCCGTGGTGATGTCGGCCGGGATGATCCCGGCGTTCGACTTGCCTGGCGACGCGATCCCCGGGCAGTTGGGGCCGACGATCCTCGTCCTGTTCCCCGCGGCGGACGCGTACGCCCAGAAGGCCGTGGTGTCGTGCACCGGGATGCCCTCGGTGATGATGATGACGAGCGGTATCCGGGCGTCGACCGCCTCGATCACCGCGTCCTTGACGCCCATCGCGGGCACGAAGACGACGGAGACGTCGGCCCCGGTCGCCGCCATGGTCTGCTCGACGGTGCCGAAGACCGGCACCGACGCGGTGCCGAAATCGACCGTCTGGCCCGCCTTCCGCGGGTTGGTGCCGCCGACCACCTTGGTGCCGGCGGCCAGCATGCGCCGCCCGTGCCTGCGGCCCTCGGACCCGGTGATGCCCTGGATGAGGACCCGGCTCTGCCCGGTCAGGAAGATCGCCATCTCATGCTCCAGTCGCGGCCAGCTCGGCGGCGCGCCGCGCCGCGTCGTCCATGTTCGGGACCTGCTCGACGACGCCGATCCCGGCCTCGGTCAGGATCCGGCGGCCCTCGGCCGCGTTGTTGCCGTCCAGCCGCACCACGATCGGGCGGCGCACCGTCTCGCCGCGCTCGGCCAGCAGGCCGATCGCGGCCACGATCCCGTTGGCGACCGCATCGCAGGAGGTGATGCCGCCGAACACGTTCACGAGGACGGAGCGGACCGAGGGGTCGGACAGGACGATCTCCAGGCCGTTGGCCATCACCTCGGCGGAGGCGCCGCCCCCGATATCGAGAAAGTTCGCGGGCCGGATGCCGCCCAGCGGCTCGCCCGCGTAGGCGACCACGTCGAGCGTGGACATGACCAGGCCGGCGCCGTTGCCGATGATGCCCACCTGGCCGTCGAGCTTGACATAGTTGAGACGCCTCGCCTTGGCCCTGGCCTCGAGCGGATCGGCGGACGAGGGGTCCTCGAACCGGTCGTGGTCCTGCCTGGGCGCTGCGTTGTCGTCCAGCGTGACCTTGCCGTCCAGGGCGAGCACGCGGCCGTCGCGCGTCAAGATCATGGGGTTGATCTCGGCGAGCGTGGCATCCTCGTCGGCGAACATCGCCCACAGCTTCTCGGCGAGCTCGGCCGCGCCGCCGAGAGCTTCCGGCGGCAGCCCGCCCGCCGCGACGATCTCCATCGCCTTGGCGCGGTTCACTCCGGTCAGCGGTGACACCGGCACCCTGGCCACCGCCTCCGGGTTCGACCGGGCGACCTCCTCGATCTCCATGCCCCCCTGCGCGGAGCAGATGGACAGGAACGTTCGGTTGGCCCGGTCGAGCAGGTAAGAGAAGTAGTACTCAGCGGCGATGTCACTCGCTCCTTCGACGAGGACCTTGAGCACGGTGTGGCCCTTGATGTCCATGCCGAGGATCGCCGCGGCCTCCGCCGCCGCCTCGTCGGGTCCGTTGGCCAGCTTCACGCCGCCGGCCTTGCCCCGGCCGCCCACCTTGACCTGGGCCTTCACGACCACCCGGGGCGTGCCGGCGGCCGCGAACTCGGCCGCGATCGCGCGCGCCTCGGCCGGGGTGTGCGCCACCTTGCCGAC
>DATFVJ010000144.1:0-3476 GCA_035260365.1 Streptosporangiaceae bacterium | reverse complement strand
CGCAGCCGTTAGGGATCTTGGGTGTGGTGTGCGGCAGGTTTAGGCGGCGGGGCGTTCAGGGCAGGCGGCGCTTGCGCCTGATGGCGGCGCCGGCCGCGACGCCGCCGGCCAGGGCGCCCGCGCCCGCGGCCACTGGCAGCGCGATCATCGTCGCTTTGCGCCCGGTCCGGAAATCGTGCACCGGCCAGCCCGCGCGGCGCGCGTACGCGCGCAGCTCGGAGTCCGGGTTGACCGCGTTCGGGTAACCGACGATCGACAGCATCGGCAGGTCGTTGGCCGAGTCGCTGTAGGCGGCGCAGCGGGACAGGTCAAGCCCTTCCCGCTTGGCGAGCGCGCGGACCGCGGCCGCCTTGGCCTGGCCGTGCAGAAGCTCGCCCACCAGCCGGCCCGTGTACCTGCCATCCGCCGCTTCCGCCACGGTGCCGAGGGCCCCGGTGAACCCCAGCCGCGCCGCGATGACGTCAGCGAGGTCGGCGGGGGTCGCGGTGACGAGCCAGACCCGCTGCCCGGCGTCAAGATGATGCTGGGCGAGGTTCCTTGTGCCTTCCCAGATCCGGTCGGCCATCGTCTCGTCGTAGATTTCCTCGCTCAGCGCCGCGATCTCGGCGACCGTGTGCCCGGCCACGAACGCGAGCGCCGCTTCACGCGCGGCGTCGATGTGGTCGGCCTTCTCACCGTTCAGCCGGAATGCCACCTGGCCCCAGGCGAACCTGGCCAGGTCGCGCGCACCGAACATCTTGCGGGCGGCGAGCCCGCGGGCGAAGTAGTAGATCGAGGCGCCGCGCAGGATCGTGTTGTCCACGTCGAAGAATGCCGCCGCGCTCGGATCGGGCTGCGGAGTCGGCGGCGAGACGTGCGCGACCGCGGCAGCGGCCTCTCCGGCCACCGTGGCACGCCGCCCCGCCGCCTCGTAGTCGTGCGGCGTTCCGTCGGGCCAGACGCGCTGCAGCCCCCTCATGACATCCAGCTTAGACGCCCAGGTCTACGGCCTTTCGCACGCCAGGTGAACAGCCCCCGACCGGCCAGGGTAACACTCGGATATCTGGCCATCCATCGCATCGGGCCGCCGCGTCGGGCACCATAGGCGGGATGTCTGTTTCGGTCCTCGTTGCATTCGCCGGTGCGCTGGCCGCCGCGGTGGGCACCGGCATGCTCGTCGGCCGGTTCATCCGCGCGCCCAGGAGCGACCTCGCCGCCTGGTCGGCCGTGCTCTTCATGCTCGCCGTGGCGCTCGGCGCGCAGACCATGGGCTTCGCGGTCGGGTTCAGCAGCGCCACGTTCCGCGTCACCCAGGTCGCTGGCCTGTTGCTCGCGCCGCTGTGGCTGGCCTGGGGGCTCGTCGAGCTCGCGGGGCGGACCGGGCCAGCGAGATTCGCGAGCCGGCTGGTCACGGCCGCGCTGACCGTCGTGCCGGGCGTGATCCTGATCCTCGATCCGCTCAACTCGGCTCCGGCATTCGGTAAGGCGTGGCCAGGTGAGAAGCACTACATGGTGCTGCCCACGACCGCGCTGACCGCGATCCACGTCATCGCGGTCGCGGTCGCGCTGCTGATGATGTCCATCGCCGCGACGCGGACCCGCCGCGACCAGGACTGGTGGGAGGTGTTCGTGCCCGCCGCGGCGGCGGGTGCGGCCGTGCTGCTCACGGTCAGCCTCGGGTTCAGCTTGCCGAACGCGGGTTACCCGCTGCTCACCGCCGCGGCGGCCGGCATGGTGTGGTTCGCGGCCAGCCGGTCGGAGCGGGTGCGCCTGGACCAGTTGCGGGCGGGCGGGCATCCAACCGACGAGCCGCGGTCACGGCCGGGCCGGCGGCGGCGCGGGCGGGCGCCGCTGGACTCCGGCGCCCCCCCCGGCCTGGCCGACGATCCGACCACCGGGCCGCTCGTGGCGCTCGCCTCGGATGGCTTTCCTGTCAGCCGGGAGTTCGATCCGCCGATCGCAGGATCCGGTGCGTCCGCGGCCTCGCTTGTGCCACCGCCGCCACCGCCGCCACCGCCGTCGCCCATGGCCCCGCCGGCGCCG
The DNA here is from genome assembly GCA_035260365.1 of Streptosporangiaceae bacterium. Classification (GTDB taxonomy): domain Bacteria; phylum Actinomycetota; class Actinomycetes; order Streptosporangiales; family Streptosporangiaceae; genus DATFVJ01. The sequence continues at coordinate 1,454 of DATFVJ010000144.1, read as the reverse complement.
CCGGGGCCCGCCGTGATGTCACAGCTCTTCGGGCTGATCGCGATCTACACCTTGCTCGACGGCCGTGGCGAAGAATTCGACCGGCTGGCCGAGCGGACGGTCGAGGCGGTCCGCGCGCAGGAACCCGACACGCTGCTGTTCGTCGTGCACACGGTGCCGAAGGCGCCGATGCAGCGGATCTTCTACGAGGTCTACCGTGACCGAATGGCCTACCGCGATCACCGGCGCAAGCCGCACGTCGAGGATTTCTTCGCCAGGCACCGGCCGTACGTGCTCGCCACCAACGTGATCGAGCTCGACCTGCGCTACGCCAAGGTGTCGGCCCTGCCGTCGCTCGGCGCCACGTTCAGCCGGGACGGGCTCAGCCGCGACGGCGGCGGGGTGGCCGAACGTGGCTAACACGGCAGACCGCGGCCCCGATCCCGGCGGATCCGGCGGTTCTGCGGCGGACGGGAGCGGCGGTTCTGCGGCGGGCGGGAGCGGCGGTTCTGCGGCGGGCGGGAGCGGCGGCCGCACGAGCGCGCAGGCCCACGTCATCACCCTGCTCAGCAGGCCGGGCTGCCACCTTTGTGACGAGGCTCGCGCCGTCGTCGTGCGCGTGGCCGCGGATCTGGGCCTGGCCTGGCATGAGCGGGATATCACGCGCAGCGCACAGGATATGGAGGCGTACTGGGACAAGATCCCCGTCACGCTCATCGACGGTGTACAGCACGACTTCTGGCGGGTCAGCGAGGAACGGCTGCGAGCGGCCCTGGGCCGTGGATGGCACTGACTTTGTGCAAACGTTCACAAAGGCGTACCGTTGGACGCAGCCCACGCGCCGGGCCAGGCGTCCACCGGAGGCCGGACGGCCCGTCGCGCCGTCGATTCCTCGCAGGAGCGCCGGCGTAATGACCCGCCGTCCAACGTCCTCCAACGGCAGCCGCGGCATTCCCGAGGCCACCGTTGCCCGGTTGCCTGTCTACCTTCGTGCCCTGCACGCGCTCGCCGAGCGCGGCGTCGCGACGGTGTCAAGTGAGGAACTCGCGGCGGCCGCGGGGGTCAATTCCGCCAAGCTGCGCAAGGATCTGTCCCATCTCGGCTCGTACGGGACTCGCGGCGTCGGGTACGACGTTGACTATCTCGTGTACCAGATCTCCCGCGAACTCGGCCTTACCCAAGATTGGCCCGTGGTCATCGTCGGAGCGGGCAACCTCGGCCGGGCGCTGGCCAATTACGGCGGATTCGCGACTCGCGGCTTCCGCATCGCGGCGATTCTGGACGCGGACGCGGCCGTCGTCGGCGCGCCGATCGCCCGGCTGACCGTGCAGCATGCGGACGCGATCGAGGCCGTGGTCGAGCAGCACGGCGTCTCGATCGGCGTCATCGCCACGCCCGCTGGCTCCGCCCAGAATGTCTGTGATCGTCTCGTCGCGGCGGGGGTCACGAGCATTCTGAACTTTGCACCAGTAGTT